>JBEHXY010000042.1:0-15417 GCA_048498455.1 Planctomycetota bacterium
ATCAGCCCCAGCCCCATCGCCACCAGCTTGCCAAACGCGTCCGCCCCCTGCAGCGCCACCGTTGTCGCCAGATCCTCCCCCGCCTTGGCCGTCGCCGGCGGACGCCCCGAGCCCGCCGCTGTCGCCGCTGCCGTCGCCGCCCCACCAGATTGTCCCGCCGGCAGCCGAATCCACCCCGCCTCGCGCTCCGCCGCTGCTGCGAACACAAACGTGCCGATGTATACTAAAATCACGCCGCCGACGCTGGCCAGCGTCATGACCCCCTGGCGGGCCGGCGCGTCGGCCAATGGTTGCGCTTGAAACACCCGCAACCGCAGCAGCACAATGATGCTGGCCAGCACCCACACGCTTACCGCCAGCCACCCGAGTTCCTCTGTCGTCACCCAGCCCTCACGAGATCACACGATGTCCATCCCCGATATCTTGCAGCAAATCGTCCAAACAAAAAAGACCGAGATCGCCGCCGCCAAAGCCTCCGTCCCCCTCCCCGAACTCCAACAACGCGCCGCCGACGCCCCCACCCCACGCAACTTCTTCGCCGCCCTCACCAAACAACCCGATGGCCTCGTCAACATCATCGCGGAAGTCAAAAAAGCCTCTCCTTCCGCCGGCACCTTCGTCGAAAACTTCGACCCCGTCGCCATCGCGAAGGCCTATCACGCCGCCGGCGCCGATGCTCTCTCCGTTCTCACCGATGAACAATACTTTCACGGAAAACTCGAATACATCGCCCAGGTCAAGGCCGCCGTCCCCCTTCCCGTCCTCCGCAAAGACTTCATCATCGACCCCTACCAGGTCTACGAAGCCAAAGCCGCCGGCGCCGACGCCATCCTCCTCATCGCCGAAATCCTCACCGACTCCCTCATGATCGACCTCCAGATCCTCGCCGCCGAACTCCGCCTCACCACCCTCGTCGAAGTCCACGAAATGGACTCCCTCTTCCGCGTCCGCTCCACCATCGGCTTCCCCCTCCGCTCCTACTCCCTCCTGGGCATCAACAACCGCGACCTCCGCACCTTCACCACCGACCTCTCCACGACCGTCCGCCTCGCCGAGTTCGTCGAAGACAAGCAAATCCTCGTCTCCGAGTCCGGCATCAAAACCAAGGCGGACGTCCAACGCATGGCCGCCGCCGGCGTCCGCTCCCTCCTCATCGGCGAAACCCTCATGACCTCGCCCGACCTCCCCCAAACCCTCGCCAACCTCAAGGGCATCCTCCGCCGCGCCTAGCGCCCGCGCTTAGCCCAAGCGCCCATCCCGTGACCACTCTCCTCCCGCGCGCAGCGCCGCTTCCCCAAAACCCGCCCCCGCCCAGGGTTTTGAGTTTTGCGTTTTGAGTTTTCCCCTTACGGCATCCCCCCTTCGCCCCCCGGCCGCCGCGCCGTCCCTGCATCCATCACCGCCCCCACCACCCCCACCGGCACAAACATCTCTTCCGTCAGCAGGTTCTCCGTAATCCCCGCACTCATCACCACCGGCGGCGCCTTCTCCAACACCCCCACCCACGAGCCCCCGCCCTGCCCCGTCAGCTTCGTGAACAGCGACGCACACTTGCCCACCGACAAATACCCCACCATCACCGGATTCGCCGCCAGCTGCCCCTTCGCCCCCACAATCCCCGGCAGCGCCCCCAGCTCGTCCTTCTTCGCCTGCGCCGCAGTCACGGCCGTCCCCACCATCGCCTCGTCCGCCCCGATCACCGCCAGCACCTGCCCGCCCACCGCCCCCATGTACGTCGTCGTCCCCTCCGGCCCATAAATCGCCTGGATCATCTGAAATCCTTCCCGCGCCCCCGGCGCCAGCGGCTTCTCCGCCGTCTCCTCACGCAGCGTGTACTGCACCTGCACCTTCGCAAACTTCACCCCCTGCACCGTCGCCGCGTCCGGCGTGTACGTCGATTTCACCTGGATGTCCGGCGACATCGACCCCATCGCCTGCATCGCCTCCGCATTCCCATACTGCTGCGCCATCAACTGCAGATACTTCGCCGGGTCCGTCACATCGATCAGCATCGCCCCCTTGAAAAACCCCTTCGTCCCATCCCCCGCATCCTGCGCCACCATGCTCCAGCCCCGGATCATCCCGATCGACTGCTTCACCAGTTCCGCGGTCTGCCGCAACGCCGCCGCCTTCGGATCATCCTTGATATCCGGGTTCGCCAGCACCCGGTCCACCACCTCCTGCACCGTCCCCTGCAACGCCTCCCCGTTCACCCGCATGCTCGTCGCCAGCAGGAACTCCCCGCCCGGCAAGCCCGCAAGCGTCGGCGCGCTCGTCGCCTTCTGCCCCGCCAGCAGCTTCGCCATCGCCGACCCTTCCTTCATCGACGCCCCGAACCCCGTCGCAATTCCCCCATCGCTCAACCGCACCGTCATCAGCAGGTGGTCCGCATCCCGCACCACCGCCGTGATCCCCTCCAGGTACAACGTCGCCACCGCCCGCTGCAACGCCCCCGAAAACGCATCCCGGTTCCCCGCCGCCTGCATCTGCATCTGCATCACCTGCGCCGCCGACCCCAGCCCCTGCTCCACCATCGGCCGCAGCCCTTCCATGTTCAGCCACACCACCGCATCGTTGGTTTCAAACGCCTTCGCCACCGGCCCCGCCAGCCCCTTGTCCAGCCCCCCGCTGCGCTTCAAATACGTCCCCAGCACTTCCTTGTCGATCGCGCACGCCACCCACTTCCCTGCCACCGTCGCCGCATATCCCTTCTGTTCATTCTGCGGCAGCGTCACTTCCTGGATTCCCTGCGCATCCGCCGCTCCCGGACTGAACCCCTCCAGCATCCCCGCCGCATCCGTCGTCGGAATCAACAGCACCATCGGCGGCGGCCCCTGCCCCGGCCCCCCCTCCGGCAACTTCAACATCACCAGCGCCGCCGACCCGTTCGCATCCACCCCCTTGGTGATCCCCAGCATCCGCGACCCAAACCCCACCAGGTCCGCCGGCACCGGCACCCCCGTCTTCTTCGCCACGTCCAGCCGGGTCGCCAGGTTCGATACCTTCGTGCTCGTCGCCTTCAAATTCCCCACCACCACCGCCATCGTCGCATCCCCCGGAATCTGTCCCACCACCTCCGGCAGCGCCGCCCACGCCCGCCCCATTGCCGCCACCACCATCGCCACCACCACCCGCCCCGCCATTTTCATCGTGCGCGTCTGCATTGCCGGTACCTTCCAAAAAAAGCCTTTTCCACTTCCCCACGTTGCCGCCCACCATCCTATCTCGCACCGGCAATCCCACAAGCCGACCGCCTCCTGCCCGCCTACACTGTCCCAACGCCTGCCGGGAGATCGCCATGCCTGCCGACCCCCTCCACCTCGACCCGCGCACCACCGCCCTCATCCTCATCGACCTCCAGCACGCCATCACCGCCCGCCAGCTCGCCCCCCACTCCGCCCAATACGTCGTCCAGCGCTGCGCCGCCCTCGCCAACGCCTTCCGCGCCAAAGGCGCCCTCGTCGTTTACGTCCGCGTCGATCTCGCCCACATGCTCCAGCTCCCCGTCGATTCCCCCATGCGCAAGCCCACCGACCCGCCGCCGCTTCCCAATGCCTCCGAACTCGTCCCCGAAGCCGGCTACCAGCCCACCGATCTCCTCATCACCAAGCGCCAATGGGGCGCCTTCTTCGGCACCGACCTCGAAGCCCAGCTCCGGGCCCGCAACATCGCCACCATCGTGATCGCCGGCATCGCCACCAACTTCGGCGTCGAATCCACCGCCCGCGCCGCCGCCGGCCTCGGCTTCGCCACCCTCCTCGCCGAAGACGCCACCTCCTCCCTCTCCCCCGAAGCCCACGCCTTCGCCTACACCACCATCTTCCCCCGCATCGCCCGCATCCGCCCCACCCAAACCCTCCTCGCCGCCCTCCAATAACCCGATCCCAAAACGGGGACGGATCTGGAAATGGGGACGCACGTCGCGGACGCCGCGCTTTGCGGCGCCTTTTTTGGGACAGGAGAGGTTAGGTGGGGCGGGAGGGAAGGGGTGTGGTATGCTGGGGGTGGCGTGAGGGATGATCGCGGGTTGGTGGCACAGGGATGTGAGGGTTATGGCGATGTATGCGCGGGGGAATCCGGCGCGGTGGTGGCGGGGGAGGCGGATTGGGCGGGGGACGCCTGCGCCGCTTGGGATGTTTATCAGTCCGACGCGGCGGGTGGCGAGCTTTACGGCGCTGGCGGGGTTGGCGGGGGTGATTGGGGGGGCGTGGTATCTGACGAATCCGGCGCGAATCAGCGAGTTGTCGCAGGTGCTGTTGTCGAACGTGCTGGGGGGGAAGGTGACGGTGGCGAGCGGGCATTTGAGCTGGTCGGGGACGCTGCTTTTGCAGGGGGTGGAGTTGCGGACGCCGGGGGAGGCGGGGAAGGCGGGGATGCCGGTGTTTGCGGCGGAGCAGATCGAGGCGCGGTTTGACTGGGCGAGTTTGCTGGAGGGGCGGCTGCGGGCGACGCAGCTGACGGCGGTGCGTCCGACGCTGTACATGGTGGAGGATCGGGAGACGGGGCACTGGAATTACGAGGAGTTGCGGAAGTCGCCGGCGGAGACGAAGCCGGCGGACAAATCGAAGGAGGCGGGGCCGGTGGCGTTGCCGGTGATCCTGCTGCGCGATGCGCAGGTGCAGTGGGCGGAGGTAAGCAAGGGGGAGATGCGGAACACGGGGTTGACAGTGGTGGAGGGGCGGTTGACGCCGGTGGGGGTGGGGCTGTCGGAGGGTGTTCCGGGGACGCTGTACACGTTTGAGCTTGCGCAGCATGCGGGGGTCGAGGGGGTTGGGGGCGCCACGCCGGGGGCGACGGTGTCGGGGAGCTGGGACGTGGCGACGCACCGGTTTGTGGCGGTGACGGAGGGGCTGGAGCTGACGGAGAGTTTGAAGACGTCGATGCCGCGGCAGGTGCGGGAATTCTGGGATGCGCATCGACTGCACGGGAAGGTGGGGCGGATGCAGGTGGGGTTTGATGAGACGGGGGGGATGGAATTGACGGTGGACCTGGACCGGGTGTCGCTGGTGCAGCCGCTGACGCCGGAGACGGGGCTGGCGGCGGGGACGACGTTTCCGCTGGAGGTGGAGGATTTGTCGGGGACGGTGGTGGTGGGTGTGGCGAAGGGGGAGGTGGAGGTGCGGGGGTTGCGGGGCGCGGTGATGGGGCATCGGTTTGAGGCGTCGGGGCGTCTGGCGGTGGAGGGGAAGGATGTGGGGGCGTCGCCGTTTGAGGTGACGGTGCGTCTGCCGGGGCTGGACCTGGGGACGAAGTATCCGCCGCTGCTGATGGCATTTGAGCCGGCGCAGGATGCGCTGGAGCGGGTGCATCCGCATGGTCCGATGGATGTGCGGGTGACGGCGCGTCGGGGGTCAGCGGGGGCGCCGGTGACGATCGACGGGTTGATCGAGTGTCACGACGCGGGGCTGCAGTTTGCGCATTTTCCGTATCCGCTGACGCACATGAACGGGAACATCCGGTTTGACGAGAAGCTGGTGCGGTTTGAGCAGGTGACGGCGCTGGCGGGGGAGGACCTGGTGCTGATCGACGGGTCGGCGGGGACGTATGAGAAGAACCCGGCGATCGATTTCACGGTGAGCGCGAAGGATGCGACGTTTGATGAGCGGATGGCGGCATGCCTGCCGGAGAAGTACCAGGGGATCTGGGATCAGTTTGCGGTGCGGGGCCGGGGCTCGTTGTATTGCCGGGTGACGCACGAGCGTGCGAATCCAGAGCCGCCGAAGATCGTGGTGGAGGTGGGGGTGACGGAGGGGTCGGGGTACATGCGTGCGATGCCGTACCCATTCACGGGGGCGCGGGGGAAGCTGGTGTTCGGGTCGGAAGAGACGCGGGTGGAGAAGATGGTGCTGCGTGGGGGGCTGGATGGATCGGGGGTGGTGACGCTGGACGGGGTGGTGCGGCATCCGCGCGGGGACGTGGACAATCTGCGGCCGGAGCTGACGGTGGCGGCGTCGGTGCCGATCGATTCAGCGCTGCTGCATGCGATGCCGGAGGAGTACACGGACAAGCTGGCGGGGGCGGAGCTTGGCGGGCGGCTGGCGTTTGACGGGAACTACCGGCGGGTGGCGGATGACGCGGCGGGGGGGATGAAGGCGGAGATCACGGGAGCGTTGTCGGTGATGGGGGGGCGTTATGCGCGGAAGGGCAATGGGCTGGAGATCACGGGGATCGGCGGGGAGGCGATGCTGGAGCCGGGAGGCGTGGTGGCGGTGCGATCGGCGGGCGGGCGGATGGCGGGGTTGGGGGTGATGGCGACGGGGGAGGTGAACCTGGAAAAGGGGACGGGGGCGCTGGATGTGGGGGTGGTGCAGGCGGGGTATGCGTTGCCGGCGATGCTTCCGGGGATGGTGCCAGCGGCGGCGCAGGAGATGTGGAAGCAGTATGGTCCCGCGGGGCAGGTGGATGTGGATGCGTCGGCGAAGGTGACGGTGGGGGAGGGGACGTTTGCGTTGCAGGATTATTTGGTGAAGGTGGCGGCGAAGGGGGTGGCGGTGCACAACGGGGCGTGGCCGGAGGCGGTGGAGGAGATCACGGGGCAGGTGACGGCGACGCCGGGGAAGGTGGTGATGCGGGGGATGGGGGCGCGGACGGGTCCGGTGCATGCGACGTGGGAAGGGGAGTATGTGCTGGGGACGGGGGCGTGCGTGGTGTCGGGGGCGGCGACGTCGGAGGGGCTGCCGGGGAAGTGGGTGACGCTGCTGCCGGACGGGTTGCAGAATTTTCTGACGACGTACAAAGCCGGGGGGACATTTCATGCGGGGGTGACGAAGCTGGAGCGGGCGGGCACGGGGAAGGAGTGGCAGTTCGCGGGGACGCTGGGGGCGACGGGGCTGACTCTGGAGGGGGCGATTCCGGTGACGGTGGATGAGGGGGCGGTGACGCTGGAGGGGACGTGGGGACCGAGGGGGCACAAAAGGGGGTATCGATGAATGGGACGCTGTCGTCGTCGGGGGTGCGGTTCACGGGGAAGGTGGTGGATTCGGTGACGGCGAAGGTGACGCTGGATCCGAAGGAGAAGCGGCTGCGGGTGGAGGACATGGATGGGAAGGTGGCGGGCGGGCGGCTGCAGGGATCGGTGGTGGGGTCGTTTGATGGGGGCGGGCGGTACGAGGCAAACCTGGTGATGGCGGATGCGGAGTTGGCGCGGCTGCTGCTGCCGGAGACGGCGACGGCGGAGGAGCGGGCGAAGATCGGGACGGGGCGGGTGACGGCGACGCTGGCGGTGCAGCAGACGTTCGGGGCCGGGGGCGAGCGGACGGGCCGGGGGGAGCTGCAGGTGAAGGATGGGGTGTTGTACAACGTGCCGTTGGCGATGGGGCTGATGCAGGTGGCGACGTTGCGGCTGCCGGTGGCGCGGAGTTTCAACGGGGCGTCGATGACCTATTATCTGCGCGACGACCGGGTGACGTTTGAGAAGATTCTGCTGGAGAGCAAAGGGATTAATTTGGCGGGCGCGGGGACGTTGTCGCTGGAGAAGCGGGGGCTGGATCTGACGTTTGTGACGGAGTCGCCGAACGATTGGAATTTGCCGATCTTGTCGCCGATTTTGAAGCAGACGCGACGGGAGCTTTTGCAGTTGTCGGTGACGGGGACGGTGGACAATCCGAAGGTGACGCCAGTGCCGTTGAGCGGGATCACGACGACGTTGCGGAATTTGTTGCCGATACCGCGGGGGGAGAAGTGAGCGCGGTCCCCTGACGGTGGCGGGTTGAGCACGAAGGCACGAAGGGGTGAAGGGCACGAAGTGGTTTGGGGTTTTTGTTTTGGAGGTTTGGCGTGGTGGAGCGTGTTGGGATTGTGGGGGGGTCGGGGTTGGGGAATGCGTTGGTGGGGGCTGGGGGGTGGGAGGGGCGGGAGGTGGAGACGCCGTTTGGGAGGGCTTCGGGGCCGCTGATGTTGGGGGAGTGGGAGGGGGTTCCGGTGGCGTTTTTGGCGCGGCACGGGGTGGGGCACACGATTCCGCCGTCGGCGGTGCCTTACCGGGCGAACGTGTGGGCGCTCAAGGCGGTGGGGTGCCGATGGGTGATCGCCTCGGGGGCGGTGGGGAGTTTGCGGGAGGAGATTGCGCCGCGGGATCTGGTGGTGTGCGACCAGGCGATCGATCGGACGACGCGGCGGGTGGGGACGTTTTTTGATGAGGTGGGAGGCGGGGCGGTGCATGTGGAATTCGCGGATCCGTTTTGCGAAGAGCTGCGGGGGATTCTGATTGATGCGGGGAGGGCGGTGGCGGGGGAGGAGATGCGGCGGGCGACGGTGCATGAGCGGGGGACGTATGTGTGCATGGAGGGGCCGGCGTTTTCAACGCGTGCGGAAAGCCGGATGCATCGGCAGTGGGGGGGTGATTTGATCGGAATGACGGCGTTGCCGGAGGCGAAGCTGGCGCGGGAGGCGGAATTGAGTTATGGGCTGGTGGCGCTGGCGACGGATTACGATTGCTGGAAGCCGCACGAGGCGGGAGTGGGGAAGCAGGAGCTGTTGAAGGAGATCCTGGGGCACATGCATGCGGCTACGGAGAACGCGCTAGGGCTGGTGCGGGCGGCGGTGCCGCGGGTGTGGGCGCGGCGGGGGGAGGTGTGGGCGGCGCATAAGGCATTGGAGCTGGCGATCTGGACGGGGAAGGAACGGATTCCCACGGAGACGAAAAAGCGGCTGGAACTGCTGTGGGGGCGGTACGTCTGAGATTGAGGGGTTAGGGGACAGGAGTCAGGGGATAGTTGGAAGTTGGAAGTTCGAAGTGGGGAGGGGGGTGGGGTTAGAATGGGGGGATTGTGGCAACAACTAAGAGCGGCGGGGCGGGGGTTTTGGAGGTGGATTGTGCGGCGAGCGAAGCAAGTGGGCAGCGGGCAGGGGACGCGGAAAGCCGTGCTGGCGGCGGTGGTGGCGGCGACGGTGGGGGGGATGTGGATGGCGGGGGTGAACTATGCGCAGACACGTCCGGGGGTGCGGGCGGGGGCGGCGCCGGCGACGCAGCCGAAGAAGGATGACACGCCGGCGGGCGAGGCGGCGGAAGCGCCGAAGCGTCCGGAGGCGAACCAGACCGGGGGGATGATGGATCGTGCTGCGGACTCGGGGGCCCAGGTGTACGTGGATGATTCGTTTGCGTCGGTGGAGCAGCTGCGGACGGCGCAGCGGTTTGCGAGCCAGGGGCAATCGCAGCTGGCGATTCAGAAATTCCAGGAGATCATCGACAAGTATGGTCAGAAGCTGGTGTACCTGAACAACGACTCGTACATCTCGATCACGGATTACGTGCGGGAACGGCTGCTGAACGTGGCGGCGGTGCGGAACGGGATGTATGACCAGCTTTTCGGGCAGGATGCGAAGAAGGACATCGACGCGGCGGCGGCGCAGGGGGATCTGGCGGGGCTGGTACGGGTGTGCGACCGATACTTTCCATCGACGGCGGCGCTGGGGGGCCTGATGCAGGCGGGAGAATGGTATTTCGAGCGCGGGGAATTCTCGGCGGCATCGCGGACATGGCAGAAGCTGCTGGCGCATCCGATGGTGGGCGAGCGGCAGCCGGAGTTGCTGTTCCGTGCGGCACTGGCAGAGCACCTGGGGCGGGATGACGAGGCGGCGAAGAAGCTGCGGGATCGGTTGGAGAAGTCCTTCAAGGATGCGACGGTGACGGTGGCCGGGGAAGAGGCGCCGGCTGTGGCGAAGCTGGACGAGGCGTTGAAGCTGCCGGCATTTGCGGCGCCGGCAGCGACGGCCGACGAGTGGCCGGCGTTCGGGGGCGGGGCTTCGCGGACGGGGCTGGCGGTGGCGGACTCCTCGGCGGGCGCGCGGTTGTGGGGGGTGTCGTTGACGGATCCAGCGGTGGTGGGGGACCCGGGGCAGCCGGGGCTGCGTCAGCCGATCGTGCAGGGGCGGGTGGTGGTGTCGCGGAACGGGCAGCCGGTATCGGATGGGCCGGCGCTGTCGAGCTATCCGGTGATGTCGAATGGGATTTTGTATGTGAACACGGGGGAGAAGGTGCTGGCGTTGTCGTCCAATGCGGGGACGATGCTGTGGAACTATCCGCCGCAGGCGGTGTCGCGCATGACGACGCAGCAGGAGCAGATGCTGCGCAATGGCAACGGGATGGTGCGTCCGGCGGCGCATGACAGTGCGACGGTGTTTGGTGACCAGGTGTATGCGGTGCTTCCGGCGAAGCCGCTGCCGGGGCAGCCGATGGTGTCGGATTATCCCTATTCGATGCAGGGGCCGACGCGGGTGGTGAGCTTGAACCGGGAGGACGGGAAGGAGCGGTGGTCGTCCTCGGCGCAGGCGATCTCGCTGGACACGGAGAAGGGGACACCGGCGGCGACACCGCCGCAGGGACAGGCGGGGGTGCGGGCGCGCATCGTGCAGTCAAACACGCCGCGGGGGGTGCTGACGTTCATCGGCTCGCCGATCGTGACGCGGCAGGGAGTGTACGTGGTGGCGAACAAGACGGGGGATCCGTCGTTCCTGCAGTATTACCTGGTGCGGCTGGACCGGGACACGGGGGACGTGACGTGGACGTGCTATTTGTGCAGCGCGGCGACGGGGAGTTATTACACGGGCTACAGCACGTTGAATTCGATCCCGGTGCCGACGCTGGTTGACGATGTGGTGTACATCTCGACGGGGCAGGGGGCGGACTGCGCGGTGGACGCGAACGTGGGGCGGATTTTGTGGCTGCAGGTGACGGAAGGGGCGAAGGGGAAGCGGAGTCCGCAGGATTATTACGTGCAGCGGGAGGGGACGGCGTCGTGGAAGTTCAACCCGCCGATGGTGTTCGGGGACAAGCTGGTGACGTATGAGACGTCGTCCGGGACGGGCGGGGCGACGGGCAGCGGGTGGCTGCGGGTGTATGACCGGTGGAACGGGAAGGTGCTGAAGACGGCGTCGAAATCGGACTTGAAGATCGGCGCGGTGGACGTGGTGGCGGGGATCGTGGACGACAAGCTGATCCTGGCGGGGCAGGGGGTTTATGCGCTGAAGCTGGACGGGGTGGAAAAGGATGCGACGGTGGAGTGGTCGGTGGAGTATCCGTCGCAGGCGGAGGCGGGCAAGCCGGCGGGGCGGCCGTTTCTGACGACGACGACGCTGTACGTGCCCTTCGACAAGGGGCTGTACACGGTGGACGTGAAGGCGGGAAAGAAGGGGGAATTCTGGCCGTGGCCCAAGACGGAGAAGGATGTTGCGGGCAAGGGGGGAAACCTGCTGATCACGAGCGAGCAGGTCGTGGTGGTGAACGACCAGGAGATCGCGGGGTATTCGCGGTGGGAGACGGCGCGGGACAACCGGCTGGCGGCGATCAAGGCGAAGCCGAACGCGCCGGAGCCGTACCTGGCGCTGGCGGAGATCAGTTTCCGGACGGCGCACCTGGACCTTGCGGAAGAGAACATGCGCAAGGCGGTGGAGCTGGCGACGGCGACGGGGGGCCAGGAATCGATGGCGGAGATGCTGGGGCGTCTGTACCGGACGAACCTGAATTTTGCGCAGCAGCTGCTGGGGAAGCCGGAGGAGGCGCTGCGATCGCGGTCGCGGTTTTATTATGAGCAGTGCAAGGCGACGGCGCGCGGGGCGGAGCAGCAGGCGGAGTGGCGGCTGGCGATGTCGGACCTTTCGCTGCAGGAGAAGAAGTGGGCGGAGGCGGCGGCGCTGTTCAACGATGTGCTGACGGAGCCGGCGCTGCGCGCGGCGCCGTATCACAAGGGGGATGCGCTGGCACGGGGCGGGGTGGTGGCGGAGATGCGGTTCCGGTCGTTGATCGAGAAGAACGGGGCGGCGGTGTACAAGCCGTATGAGGACCGCGCGGCGTCGCAACTGGCGGCGGCGGGGTCGGACGCGGCGGCGCTGCAGCAGGTGGTGGACACCTATCCGAACAGCGCCGCGGCGGTGACGGCGGCCTCGCGGACGGCGGCGGCGTGCCGGGACAAGGGGGATTTCGAGGGTCAGCGGCGGGCGCTCTCGTGGCTGTATCCGCGGGTTTCGGGGGAGGACAAGGGGAAGGTGACGGGGGAGCTGGCGGCGGCGAACCTGGCGCTGAAGAAGTATGGAGCGGCGAGCGGGTGGACGGAGCGCGGGCTGCGGCAGTTCAAAGGGCTGGCGTGGACGGTGGGGGGGCAGTCGATGACATTTGATGCGATGAAGCAGAAGGTGAAGGAGGCGGCATCGAATGTAGCGGAGGCGCGGCGGCCGCTGCTGCCGGCACCGATGGCGGACGCGGAGGGGCGGCGCGTGGGGGCGCCGGCGATGGACGATGAGAAGGGGCCGATGGCATTGGCGCAGGGGACGCTGCTGGGCAACGTGGAGGATTCGCCGGTGTTTGCGCGTCCGGACCGGGTGTTCGTGTACCGGGCGCAAATGTTGCGGGTGTTTGATTCGGCGAGCGGCGCGGAGCTGACGCCGAAGGACAAGCCGATCAAGCTGCCGCTGGCGGGGGCGCCGGCGGCTTTGATCGGGTGTTATGGGGATATCGCGGTTCTGGCGCAGAATCGGGTGGTGGTGGGGGTGGATCTGCAGAAGATGGAGATTGCGTGGAAGCAGACGTTCAACTTCAGCGTGCGGGATGCGACGCCGGAGGTGAACCAGGCGCGGCTGCAGCAGGGCGGGCGGCAGATCGTGATCAACAACGGGGTGATGATCAACGCGGAGGATGGGTCGATCATCGGGCAGGCGGTGGACACGCAGGGGGATCCGGAGCTGGCCCGGCAGGCGGCGCTGGCGGCGTTGAACCGGCCGGCGTTTTCGACGTTGAAGATGGTGGGGGACAAGCTGCTGGTGGTTTCGGGCGGGGCGCTGCGGGCGTACAACCTCAAGACGGGGGAGCCGGCGTGGAAGGATGAAGCGGGCAAGGAGTCGCCGCTGAAGCTTCCGGATGCGGGAGCGGCGACGGTGGTGCAGGGGAACGACGATGCCATCGTGGTGCAGGTGGACCGGACGGACAAGCCGGGGACGATGTTCGTGGTGGTGGATGCGGACACGGGCAAGCAGCGGCGGCAGCTGAACATGAGCGAGGAGCATGCGTATTGGCGCGGGCTGTCGGATGACGGGATGCTGTTCGTGGTGTCGGACCAGTCGGTGTCGGGTTATGACCTGCAGAGCGAGTCGGACAAGCCTGCGTGGCGGCGGTCGGACATCACCTCGAAGTATCCGTCGGCGACGCAGCTGACGCTGGATGGGCTGATTTTTGTGAACACGCAGAACGAGATCATGTGCCTGTCGCCGGATGGCGGCGAGGCGCGGTGGCCGGATCCGACGGGGTTGCCGATCCGGTTGAACATTCCGTCGGGGCAGAGTCCGACGGGGCAGATGAGCTTTCTGCGGTCGGAGGTGGACGGCGACATGGTGATTTACCAGTCGACGCAGGGGGTGTCGGCGTATTACACGTATCCGCGGTCGACGGAGGATGGGCAGCTGGCGTGGGAGGCGATGTTTGCGCCGGGGACGACGCCGCCGCTGCAGGCGATGGAGGTTTCGGATCCTTATGTGGTGGTGATGGCGCAGGGTCCGATGCAGACGGCGCAGCGGGCGGTGCACCTGATTTTCATCAACCGGAAGGGCGGCAAGCGGCACCTGGACAAGCCGATCAAGCGGTCGACGAACGAGAGCGACCTGGAGGGTCCGGTGATTCGGTCGTGGGGGCTGGTGGACAATGGCGTGGCGCTGGAGGTGAACGGGACGGTGTACTTCTATCACGGGAAGCTGTCGGAGACGGCTGAGGCGGGCAAGGGGGGGGCGTAAGGGTAGATCGGGGAGGGAGACGAAGCGGCCGGAGCGCGTTAGAATCCGCCACGTAGTACACCCGTGGTGGAGCGTGAGATGAAGGAATATCTGGAGCTGGTGCGGCTGGTGCTGGAGAAGGGGGTTCGCAAGCCGTCGCGGACGGGGGTGGACACGCTTTCGTATTTCGGGGCGTTTTACAAAGTGGACCTGGCGGCGGGATTTCCGCTGCTGACGACGAAGAAGGTGAATTACAACGCGGCGCTGCATGAGCTGCTGTGGTATTTGAGCGGGGATGACCACATCCGGAATTTGCGGAAGGTGACGAAAATCTGGGATGCGTGGGCGGACGAGAAGGGGGACCTGGAAACGGCGTACGGGCGGTACTGGCGGCGGTTTCCGCATCCGGTGCAGCAGTCGCATGGGCGGGTGGCGGAGACGGGGGAGGGGCGGGTTGAGGTCGAGGAAATAGACCAGATTCAATATGTGATCGATGAGATTCGGCGGAACCCGTATTCGCGGCGGCTGGTGGTGACGGCGTGGGAGCCGGGGAATGCGGAGCGGTCGAAGCTGCCGCCGTGCCATTACACGTTTGCCTTCAATGTGAGCCCGGACGAGCAGGGAAACCCGCGGCGGTTGAACTGTCACCTGACGCAGCGGAGCGGGGACGTGGCGCTGGGGATTCCGTTCAACCTGGCGTGCTATGCGACGCTGACGCAGATGATCGCGCAGGAGGTGGGGCTGGAGGTGGGGCAGTTTGCGCATACGATCATCGACGCGCATATTTATTGTGCGGATGCGGGATCGCCGATGGCGGCGTATGACCATGTGGCGGGGCTGAAGGAGCAGTTGAAGCGGGAGCCGCGGGCGTTGCCGAAGCTGGTGATCGCGAAGAAGCCGTTCGGGGAACTGTCGTTTGAAGATTTCCGGGTGGAGGGGTATGACCCGCACCCATCGATCCAGTTCAAAGTCGCGGTGTAGGAAGCATGCTGATATCGATCATTGTGGCGATGACCCCGGACCGGCTGATCGGGGCTGCGGGGCGGCTGCCCTGGTATTTGCCGGACGACCTGAAACGGTTTCGCCGGTTGACGATGGGTCATGCGATCGTGATGGGGCGGAAGACGTTCAGCTCGATCGGCCGGGCGTTGCCGGGGCGGCGGAACCTGGTGGTGAGCCGGAACCTGAACCCTCCGCAGACGGAGGGGGTGGAGTGGTTTCATTCGCTGGACGAGGCGGTGGCGGCGGCGAAGTCGAAGGGGGAGACAGAGTGTTTCATTGCGGGGGGGACGGAGATTTATGCCGAGGCGCTGAAGAAGGCGAACCGGATTTATGTGACGTACGTGCAGCGGGATTTTCCGTTCCAGGGGGACACGTATTTTCCGATGTGGGACCAGACGGAGTGGTCGCTGGTGAGCCACGAGCTGGTGAAGGACCTGGAATTCGTGGTGTATGAGCGGGCGCAGGCGGGGGTGCATGGGCAGGTGATCGCGGAGCCGGGGAATTGATGGAGGGGGCGGCGCGGGGAATGGAACGGGACATGCACCATGGCGGTGATTGAAGCGCAGGGGCTTGCGAAGGCGTTCCGGGTGTCGGCGAGCGAGCCGGGGTTTGTGAATGCGTTGAAGCATTTTTTCCGGCGGAAGTACCGGACGGTGGAGGCGGTGAAGCCGCTGAATTTCTCAATCGAGGGGGGCGAGGTGGTGGGGTTTTTGGGGCCGA
>JBEHXY010000043.1:0-15405 GCA_048498455.1 Planctomycetota bacterium
TCGGCTCCTCGGCGGTTACTTCGGCGTGAAACAAGTCTAGCGCTGCTTGCGGAATCCCGCAAAGGCGACGGGTTTTGGCCTGGCCAACGCATGGCTGCCCCGCGACTGAAATGAGGCGTCGTCGGCCCGAGCCGATATCATCGGCGCGTTGGAACCCTGAAAGGGATTACCGAAACTCGAAGTATTCATCCCGCTCAGCGTTCAGCTCGACGGGCCCCGTCGGGCTCTGCTGCGTTAACTGCAATTTATTTGACTCGGATTCCGATTCATTCCAAATTGATTTCGTCCCATCTAGAACGCTGAACATGCTAAAGATGGCACTCCTGATCGAGAATCTAATGACCCGCTCAACGGCGTCACGATCTGCTTGCGATAATTGATTGAACCAAGTGGACAATTCTCGCACACCATCCGGCGGTTTTCGTCCGGGCGGATTCTTCAAGTAGGAAATCACGCCGGTTACGGATGAATCATTCACGGCCACTTTGATTCTGGAAACAAAGTCGGTTTTATCCATGTTAAAAAGCTCCAGGACACATTGATTTATTAAGATTTATCAATTCTTTCAAACTGCTGTTTGTCGCGTTAGTGAAAGCGCGAAGGTTTCGGATATCGTTCGCGAGTATTTGCCGCGGGGTATCCGTAACAAGTCCTCTCAGCGTCGGTATCGCCCCATGCTCGAGCTCCGGGAGCGCGATGGAAGGACCGACACCGCGAACATAGCCAGGAATTACCTGCTCCAAAGCGTGCGCCTGTCCGGCTGATGAATATCTAAGGCATCGCCCACGAGTTCCTTTGCTTTAAAATCGCGGTAAGTGCCGACCCCATAGGGCTTGACACCAGTGCGGCATACCGCTGCATTATGCATTCAAATCGGATCAACTTCGCTCCCCTCTCCCGCCACAAAATACGTGTGTCCACCATTGACGGTTAGATGTAGACGGTGGCGCCGCCGGGGGTGGGGTCGGTGGTGGTGCCGATGAGGGTGGCGATGGAGTCGTCGGGCATCAAAAGCTGCGCCCACTCGCTCCTGGCGTCGATCATGCTATAGCTCGCTGACTTTAAATTTAACGTAGGGTGTTCGATAAGGATGCTTTGGCGTGATCAGTATCGCTTTGAGGTGTTCGATCGTGCTGGTTGCGTCAAAGGTCGGCAAGACAAACTGGTGGAAGGACTCATCGATTGACTTCTTTCGCCACTCCTGCGATTCCGAGCATTCCAGGTTTTAGGCAGTCCTTAGGTTATGCCAAGTTTCTTTGCTCATGTAGACGTTATAAGGCCAGCTGACAGAAAGGTCATGCAACATCGGTCTGGCTTTCTCGTCCTTCGAGAGGGCCAACCCATAAATCAAGCGATAAGCGTTGGAATACGACGATTTATCCAATCCAACAACTTGAATTATCTCCGGCACGGACTTTCTCCAAATCAGCTTTTCCCGCTTGAAACCCAGTGGCGACAGTATCGCATGAATGTGATCGCCAATCGCCCGCAAGATGGGGTTCGCTGACATTCGAGTTCCTCAATAGACATCAACAGCTTTTAAAAAGGGCAGATTTTTCAACTCGGGGGCCGGCGACAAAGTAGGTGTGCCCACCATCGACGGTGAGGTTGTAAACCGTCGTGCCCCCCGGGGTCGGATCGCTTAACGTGCCAACCACCGTAGCGATGGAGTCGTCGAGCTTGAGGAGTTGATCGCCCGCTTGCAGGTCTCGTCGGGGTGGTAGCTGGCATCACGCTCTCCTGTCCGAGTCCTGATCGAACACGGACCGAAAAAAGTGCACGCGGTACACTTTTTCTGGCGTTTCCAGCCGAAGGCCTCAACACAGGGCCTTCTCTAAGTATTTTATTTTGCGGGAATTCTGAGTATTCGGGGCGACAGGATTTGAACCTGCGACCTCTTGGTCCCGAACCAAGCGCTCTAGCCAAGCTGAGCTACGCCCCGTCACTGCCGCGACGCTTCTTTTTCGTCTCGACAAGAACCGCCATTCTACTTCTTCGCCGCCCTGATGCAAGCCGTCGGCGCTCGCTCACTTCCCCGCCGTCACGGCCTTTCGCACCTCGGCCAGCAGTTGATCGACCTTGAAGGGCTTGAACAGCACCGCCGACAGCCCCTCCTGGCTCGCCCGCACGATCGAGTGATTCGGGTCATAGCCGAAGCCGGTCATCAAAATCACCGGCGGCTTGTGGTTCAATTTCTGCGACGCCAGGAAAATTTCGTACCCGTTTTTGTGCGGCATCTTGATGTCCGACAGTACCAGGTCGTACCGCGACTGCACCGCCAGCAGCGCCGTCGCCTCCGCGCCGTCCGCCGCGGTGTCCACCTTGCAGCCAAAGCGCGTCAGCAGGTCCGCGATCGTCTGCCGAATGTTCGGCTCGTCGTCGGCCACCAGCACGCGCTTCCCGGCCAGCAGGGGATCCACCGCCTTGCCGCCGGAATCGCCGAGGATCGTCTTGGGCCCGTCGGCCACCGAGCGCACGCTCTGGCGAATCTTGGCCACGTTTTCCAGGATCAGCCCCAGCCGCCGCCGCATGTCGTCATTGCCGATGTAGTCGTCCATCAGCAGCGTCGTTTCCGACGTGATGTCGTTCAACGGCCCGGCGATTTCCGTGTTCACGTCCGACGCCAGCTGTCCCGTCGTCGTGTGCCGCTCCACCACCAGCAGGTTGAGAATGTTGATGGCGATCGCCACATAGCGGCCGAAAATCTCGGCGAATTGCCGGTCGTCCTCGCTGAACGCCGCCGACTGCTGGCTCTCGATGTTGAACACGCCGATGACCCGGTCGTGCAGCATCAGCGGCACCGTCAACGACGACCTGGCATTCGTCAGCCCCGTCACATACCGCGGATCGCGCCCCACATCCGAGCAAATGTACGAGCGCCCCGTGGACGCCACATATCCCGAAATCCCGTTGCCCTCGGGGGTGGCGAAGAGTTCCACCTCCATCGCCTCCGTCGGCATCCCCACGCAAATCACCAGCTCCAGCTTGTTGGTTTTACGATCCAGAAGCCGGATCGCAAAATGATCGAAGTGCATCAATTGCCGGCAGAACTTGATGATCTTTTCTTCCAGCAGCTTCAGCCGCTGCCCCACGTTCAGCTTGGCGATCGCCTCCCCCTCCAGCCGCACCAGTTCCCGCCCCGCCTGGTCGATCGCATCGATCTTCTGCTGCAGCCGCCGCCCGCTGGTCGCGTCCCAGCAGATGGCCACGACCTGCGAGACCGCCGGCGGCCCCTCCTTGCCCGCCGCAAACACCGGCGAACAGAACAACTCGAAGTACTGCGTGTCATCAATTGAAAACGAAAACTTGCGGGACCGCGGCGGATTCGCATGGGCAATCGCCGCCAACCCCTCCGCCAGCGCCTCGGGCTGGTGGTGCGGGCTCGACCCCGTCGAGAACAGGGACCACGCATTGGCGCAGACTTCCCGAATCCGGTCCCGCACCGATTGCGGCCATTGCTTCATCCGCCGGTTCGCCCACAGGATGTCCCCCTCGGGGTTGGCCATGCAGATCCCCTCCCCGATCGTGTCCAGGATCAACCCGGATTGCTGCGCCGCAATGGCCCGCTCCAGCGGCAGAAAGTCCGCCGAATCCGAAAACACGGCGTCAATCGACCCGCCGCGCAATTCGTTGAGGGCCGCATCCATCGATTCGGCGACCACCACCTCGTAAGTCTTTTTCAACAAGTCGACGAGACCGCCCTGCTGGAACTGAGGTCCCGCCAAAATCAGGAGCCGCTGTGTGGACGGAGAGCGTGTCATAGTAAGCCCACCAGTATAGAACCCTGCCCCGTCGAATCAATTTTCTTCCTCTGCGCGGCTGTTTTGGCGGTGCCGGGCGCGGCGATCCGCCGCTTCGATTGCTGACCGGACCCGCTCTGAAAATCCGCCCCGCCCGTCCGTGGCGCCGCCAAATTGGTATACTCCTTCCCGTTCCCACGGCATGGCACACTTCCCGGTGGAGCCCCGATGACAGAACCTTCCGTCCAGTCCGTCCATGCGGTCACCGACGGTGTCGTCGCCGCCACCCACCCGCCGCGCGTGCCCCTGCAGGTCCTCGCCGCCCCCGCCACCGAAGATCAGACCAACACCCTGCAGCCCGGCCTCTATCCCATCGCCTGCTTCCGCATGGAGGACGTCCGGTTCGATTTTGATTCCTCCCTTGTCCTGCCCGACATCCGCCGCGACATGCCCTACCTCCACCTCCTCATCGAAAAGCTCACGCTCGATCCCACCGGCCCCGGCCAGCCCAAACGTCTCCCGCGGCTGTCGATCTTCGGCCACGCCGATCCCGTCGGCAGCGACCCCTACAACAAGGCGCTCTCCGGCCGCCGCGCCGCCGCCTTGTATGCCGTGCTCACCCGCCGCACCGAAATCTGGGAAGACATCTACAGCAACACGGGCAAATTCGCCTCCGTCGTCAGCGGTGATCCGTGGGGCGCCCGCGCGATTCAGACGATGCTCAACGCCTTCCCGCCCGACCCGTCGATCGATCCCCCCGCGCCCGCTGCTCCCATCAGCGGCGAATTCGACACCCCCACTCGCGACGCCATCAAAAAGTTCCAGTCCAGCCATGGCCTGACCGTCGACGGAAACGCCGGCCCCAACACCCGCAAGACCCTCTTCCTCGCCTACATGGACCTGCTCTGCGTCGATAAAGACGGCAATTCCTTCACGCTCGATCCCACCGATGCCTTCCTCGGCCGCAATCCCCCTGATTCGACCGGCAAAGGCGACTTCCAGGGCTGCGGCGAGTTCAACCCCATTCTCCTGTTCGCCAAGGAAGACCTCAAACGTTTTGACAACGACAGCGACCCCGCCCCGCGCAACCGCGCCAATGCCCCCAACCGCCGCATCATGACCCTCCTTTTCCGCCCCACCGTCAAAATTTCCGCCACCACCTGGCCCTGCCCGCTGGCCACCGAAGGCGTCGGCGGCTGCCGCAAGCGTTTCTGGTCCAATGGTGAGGACCGCCGCACGAACACCAAGGACCAGCGCGAGTTCCAGGAGACCGCCGACACCTTCGCCTGCCGCTTCTACCACCGCCTCGTGTCCAAATCCCCCTGCGAAACCGCCGGCGACATTCCCCAGCAGCTCGCCTTCCGCTTGTGGTCGGAGAACGGCATCTTTCCCTGGAAAAAAAGGGCCTTCCACGTCACCGGCCCCAGCCTCGATGTCACCGGCCGCACCGACGAACATGGCATGTTCCGCCGCTTCCCCGTCTCCACCGGCATGTACGAACTCACCGTGGAAAAGGCGACCTTCGTCATCCCCTCGATCCCCCGCGGCATGGACCCCCTCCCGGTCCTGGTCGCCTTCGACGCCCTCCCCGAACGGTTCGAAGCCGGTGTCGAGCCGACCCCCGAAGAACTCGGACTTGTTGAACCTGTCGATCGCCCCTAGCCGGGTCGGAGCCTCCGCATGGTCGAAACCGCCAAGGAAAAAAAGCAGAAGACCGCACACTTTCACGTGCAGGTGATCTCCACTTCCCAGGCCCCCACCGCCGAGCCCGTGCACGTGCTGCTCGTCGACGCCAAGCCCAATCCCAACAAGGGCCTCCTCAAGGAAGCCCCCTTCCACGACAAGAAGGAGGACATCGAGTCCCTCGAGGCCGACTGCTACCTCCAGCTCTGGGAACTCGACGTCTTCAAGGACAACCGCAGCAACACCCTCCAGGAATATGACCTCGGCGACGACGGTCTCCCCGGCACCCAGCACCTCCTGGCCACCTGGCCCGGCGTGATCGTGCTCTCCGGAAAGAACCAGTACCAGTTCCGCCCCACCGACGATCCCACCACCGCCACCGACGACTTCGACGAGGCAAAAGGCCGGCTGAAAATCTCGCTCACCAAGACCGATTCCAACGGCGCCACCGTCTTCTACATCAACCTCACGAAGTACGAAGCGGTGCTCGAACTCGTCCCGGTCATCGTGCTGGACAAAGACGATCGCACCATGGACGACCCCGAGGCGACCGCCAAAATCTCCCCCTATCCCGTCAAGAACGTCCGCGCCAGCGTCTTCTACCAGGACACCCACCGCGGCGGCCTCGCCGTCGCCTTTGTCGCCGATTACTACGACAACGGCGACGTCAACCACGCGGACCCCGCGCGCATCGACGACAAGCACCCCAACGCCAGCTGGTGCGAATTCGCCGCGCAGGCCGAGGAAATGATCGCCATGACCCCCACCTTCAAGGTCGGGAAAAATGGCCTGCAGATGGGCTATTACCTCATCAAAAGTCCCACCGAAATCGCCGCCAAGCTCCAGGAAGTCCGCAACGCCGCCAAGGATGTCCTCGAAAGCGACGACCCGCCCTCCATCTACCTCATCGAAATCTACTGCCATGGCATGCGCTACGGCGGCGAGCTCAACAAGTGGTCCGCCTTCGGCATGAGCTCGCTCGAACCCCTCGTCACCAGCATCGCCGAGCATGTCGCCCCGCACCTCACCGTCGCCCTCTTCGCCTGCAACATGGGCAAGGGCCTGATCCACCCCAACAACGACATTTCCAAAAACCCCCAGGACGGCGGCCACAGCGACGATCAATTCGGCATCGGAAACCCCTGCGAAGAACTCGGCAGCGATTCCTTCGGCTGGACCTTCATGCGCAAGCTCATCCTCCACGACATCGACAACCCCACCGTCTACGCCCACACCCTCGCCGCCCACACCACCCGCAACCCCTACCTCCGCTGCTTCTCCGCCCTGGGATGCTTCGACATGGTCAACATCCTGGGCAAGGCCCCGCGCATCAAGAACCCCAACCCTTACCTCAACAAACTCTTCGTCGGATCCGGCGCCACCCTGCCCTTCGCCAACTATCTCCGCGGCATCTGCCTCACCCCCGCCATGTACCTGCCCCTCGAGTGGTACGACTCCGACTACAGCCCCGGCAACATGCCCTTTCTTTCCGGCTATCACCCCCGCGCCAAGTCCGACGCCGACGGCCTCCTGCGCATCCTCACCAAGCGCGTGGAGAACCAGCTCACCATCCTCCCCGAGGAGGTCCTCTACGAAGACACTCGCCGCCGCTTCATCACCGGCAAGGCCGATCCCACCGGAAAGTCCAACCCCCGCCTCTCCCCCCACATCCAGTTCAGCGACCTCCCCGCCGGCTTCAACCGCGTGAGCGTCGATCTCCTCCGCATGGTCCAGCTCCTCATGGAACGCTCCCGGATCCTTCTCCAGATCACCGCCATCAACAACGGCCTCGAAGCGGTCCTCAACATCGCCAAGCACACCGCCATTCCCACCGTCAAAAAGAAGGCCGACGAAATGCTGGCCCAGAAACTCTTCAACGATGTCAGCCTCAACGCCTCGGCGCTCACGGTCAGCGTCTCGGGCCCGATCCTCATCGCCCTCTGAAATCGCCGCCTCATTGCGGACCATTTCCCCCATCGATTACACTCCTGCCTCGACAGGAGGAACGATGCAACTTTCCAAGCGCACCCAGTACGGCCTGCGCGCCATGATCTGCCTCGCCGACGCCTACGAACGCGGCTACCTCCAGACCAAAGAACTCGCTTCCCGCGAGAAACTTCCCACCAAGTTCCTGGAATCCATCCTCTCCGCCCTCACCCGCGGCAAATTCCTCACCTCCAAAATCGGCGCCACCGGCGGTTACCGCCTCGCGCGGCCTCCCAAGGACATCGTCATCGGCGACATCGTCGCGCGCCTCGAAGGCAAAAAGCTCATGGAGGAACAGCCCGATGTCGAGGCCGGCAGCGCCGAACGCCCCGGCGAAGTCGCCGTCCGCGTGGTCCAGTCTGAACTCTCCGAAGCCGTCCGACGCGTCCTGCATGCCATGACCCTCCTCCAGCTTTCCGAGCACGTCAACCAGCAAAGCCGCGCCACGCAGATGTACTACATATGACCGCCGCCCCCCCACCGCCTTCCGGCAAACCGCCCCTCCGCGTCCGCAGTCCGATCCTCGCCCACCTCCGCCGCACCTTCTTCTCCGGTCTCCTCACCGCCATCCCGCTCTTCATCACACTTTGGGTGCTCACCTTCCTCTACGGCATCGTCACCGCCTACACCCAGACGCCCGCCGACTGGCTCGTCGATCGCGTCATCGCCCCCGCCGTTGGTCCCCGGGCGCAGCAATGGAAGGAAATCGCCTCCCCCGTTTTCGCGGTGCTCATCTCCGTCGCCATCGTTTATCTCCTGGGCCTCTTTGGCGCCTTTTTCATCGGCCGCAAGATCTGGGCACAGGTCGAACACTTCCTCGAAAATCTCCCCCTCATCAAGGGCATCTACTCCACCACCAAGCAGGTCGTCTCCGTTTTCCAGGGGGGCGGCGGCCAGGGATTCCAGCGCGTCGTCCTCGTCCAGTTTCCCCGCGAAGGCACCTACACCGTCGCCTTCGTCACCAACACCGTGGGCGCGCCCAACGAAGACCGCCTCGTCTGCTGCTTCATCCCCATGACCCCCAACCCCACCTCCGGCTTCTTCCAGATGTTCCCCGAATCCCAGGTCCGCGCCACCGACTGGTCCGTCGACCTCGGCATCAAGATCGTCCTCTCCGGAGGACTCCTCGCCCCGCAGCAACTCACCGGCGTCTCTCCCCTCGTTCCCACCGCTATAATCACGGAACCAACCCAAGGAGACCACGCTTGAATATCCGCGCCGCCCTCCTGCCCCTGCTCGCCGCCGCCTGGACCGCGTCACTGGCCGCCTGCGACAACGCGGCGACTCCTCCCGCCGCCCCCGCGGAAATCCGCTGGACCGAAGACTACCCCGCCGCCCTCGCCCAGGCCAAAAAAGAAACCAAGCTCCTCCTCCTGAACTTCACCGGCAGCGACTGGTGCGTCCCCTGCCAGCTCCTGGACCGCACCGTTTTCACCTCCCCCGATTTCCAGAAATGGGCCGCCGGCCAGTTTGTTTTTGTTACCCTCGATTTCCCCTCCCGCACGCCGCAGGCCGACGATCTCAAGGCCCGCAACAAGGCCTTGAAAGAGCAGTTCAAGGTCGAAGGCTATCCCACCATCCTCATCGTCGACGCCAACGAAAAAGAACGCGCCCGCACCCTTGGCTTCGACGAAGCCCAGACCGCCCAGACCTGGCTCACCGATGTCCAATCCCAACTCGCCAAATCAAAGTAACCCCCCTTCCGACAACTGACCACTGACCGCTGACATCACGGCAGCTCTATCCCCACCCGCACCGTCCCCGACCACACCCCCATCACGTCCGTCGTTCCACGCGCCAGCTCCGGATCCGGCCGCAGCACCAGCTCCGCATGCCCCGCGTGTGGCAGACTTAATCCCCCCGCCACCGCCAGCGGCACCCGCGCATACCCGTTCGGCCTCGCCAAAAATCGACCCGCCACCCACGTCCGCCCCTCCTGCTCCACCACCACCTCAAACGCCACCGGCAGCGGCGGATCCGCCGTCGTCAGCCACCCCAGGTTCCCCCCCTGCCGCTCCGCCGACGGTACCACGCGCACCGCCGCCGCCATCGCCGCCTCCGCCTGCCTGTTTTCCACCAGCTCCACCGACGCCTCCTTCTCCCCCACCACCTGCACCCCCAGTTCCACGTTCCGCTCCACCGCCATCGTTCCCATGCCCGCACGCTGCGGCACGATCCGCAGTTCGCACGCCATGTGCACCAGGTGCGCCCCCGCCGGCATCGCCCTGGACCCCGGCATGATCGCCGCCGCAAACGTCACCGGGATCGGCACCACCGAGTCCAGCGTCTGCGAACGCAACTCCACGGGCCACTCCCCGCCCCCCTGCAGCGACACCCGCAGCCGCGCCCGCACCTCCGCCCCCGCCAGCGGCCCGAGATCGCTCCCCCCGTGAAAGCCGCACGTCACCGACAAGGGCAACGGATCCCCCTCCCGCACCCGCGGCCGCGCTTCGAACGTCACCACCACCGTCTGCTGCACGTACCGCTCCGCCTGTGCCGCACTCGCCCGCCCCTCCAGGATCGCCGCCTGCACGATGTCTCCCCACACCGGCTGCCACGGCCCGACGCCCGCTCCCGCCGCCTGCCGCGCCAGCAGCGCCTCCACCACCGCCGACACCTCTCCGTCCGATCCCCGGTGCTCCCGAATCCGCCGCAGGATTTCCCCGCACGCCCGCTGCCGCGTCCGCGCCGCCGGCGACATCATCTCCCCGCGCAACACCGCCATCGGCGTCCACCCGATCCAGTCCGCCCGCGCCGCCCACTGCGCCACCCCGATCGTCACCAGCGCCGCTCCCGCCGCCGTCACCGCCATCCCCGCCGCCGCCACCGCCACCATCGCCCGCCGGTTCCCCACCCGCATCGACCGCCGCCGCCGCGTGTCCGCACCGCATTCTGGACAACGCACCGCCCCCTCCGGCCGATTGAACAAATCAAACCCGCACGCCCGGCAAATCAAATGCAAATCCACCCGCCGCCCCCACCGACCGATCCCCCACACCACCAGCCCCGCCACCAGCAGCACACATCCCAGCAACCACACCATCGCCCGCCCTCAAAAAGCCCCCCGTGTCTCACTCACGCTTCACTTCTCACAAGCCTTCATCCCCTCGCACCCGAACCGCGCCTTCACTTCCTTGAGCCACCCCAGCACCGCTTCCTGGTCCACATAAAAATACAAACTGTTGCACTGTCGCCGGCACGCCACCACCCCCGCCTCCGACAGAATCTTCAAATGGTGGCTCACCGTCGGCTGCGTCAGCCCCAACTCCTCCGCCAGCTCGATCACGTTGTACATGTCCTCGCAAATCGGCTCCCGCGGTAGCATCTGCATAATCCGCAGACGCGTTGGCTCCCCCAACGCACCAAACACCCGCGCAAACCGATCCACCTCCCCGGACGACTTCCGCGCACCACGTCCCCCCCGGCCGCCGGCCGGCGCCTTGCGCGCCACCTTTTCCGCGGCCTTCACCATCAGTGCACAACCTCCACCGGCGCAAGCGTGATCGCCCGCACCACCTCCAGCGACGGATCCGACTTCAACGCCGCCAGTGCTTCCGGCGTCGCCTCCGAATCCAGCTTCAGCACCATCAGCGCCCGGTCCCCCTTCCGGCTGATCGTCATGTCCGCGATGTTCACACCCATCTTCCCGAACGTGTTGCCCACCAGCCCGATCACCCCCGGCCGATCCTTGTTCACGATCAACACCATCGGCCCCGCCGGAATCATGTCCATCCAGTAGCCCTTGATCCCCAGCACCCGCGGCATGTTGTCCGCGAACACCGTCCCGATCACCGTGTGCGTCTTGGTCTCACCGGCGACCTTCTCCGTGATCTCCAGCTCGATCGAATGCTGAATCGCCCGCTGCACCGCCTGCCCCATCGTCTCCGTCCGAAGAATGATCCCCCGACCCTCCGCCAGGTGAAACGCATTCACCACGTTCAGGCTCTCGCTCAAAAACGGCTTCAGCAGATTCATCACCGCCAGCCGCTGCAGCGTGTTGGCGATCCGCTTCGGCAACTCTCCATTCGTCCGCAGCGTGATCGAATCAAAACCCTTCTCCGTGATCCCCGCCAGGATCGTCCCCATGCGCTGCGCCAGATCCGCATACGCCTTCTCCTGCGGCGATAAATTCACCTCTACCCCGCCCGCATTCACCGCCCCCACCAGCCCCTGCCCGCGCAAATACGTCAGAATCCCGCTGACCACATCCGTCGCCGCCGCCGTCTGCGCCTCCGTCGTGCTCGCCCCCAAATGCGGCGTCAACACCACCTTGTCCCCCAGCGACAACAGCGGCTGCTCCTTCGAAATAAACTCGTCGACCTTGATCTCCGCGCCCGGCTCCGGGTCATACACGTCGATCGCCGCCCCGCCCACCTGCCCCGACTTCACCGCTTCCGCCAGCGCCGCTTCATCGATAATCCCCCCGCGCGCCGCGTTCACAAACCGCACCCCCTTCTTGCACTTCCCGATCCGGTCCGCGTTGATCAACCCCTTCGTCTTGTCCCCCGGCACATGCACCGTGATGTAATCGCACAGCGGCAGCAGCGCATCCAGGTCCTTGATCATCTTTACCTGGCCGTCCAGCGCCGTCTCCGCAAAGAAAAACGGATCGTGCGCCACCACCTTCATCTCCAGCCCCAGCGCCCGCTTCGCCACGGCCCGCCCGATCCGCCCAAACCCGATCACCCCCAGCGTCTTGCCCGCCAACTGCGTCCCCATGAACACGTTCCGATCCCATTTCCCCGCCCGCAGGCTCGCATCCGCGGCCGGAATTTTCCGCGACAGCGCCATCATCAACGCAATCGCATGCTCCGCCGTCGTCGTCGTGTTCGCGTCCGGCGTGTTCATCACCAGCACGCCCGCCTTGGTCGCCGCCTCCACGTCCACATTGTCCACGCCCACGCCCGCCCGCGCGATCGCCTTCAGTTTCCCCGGCGCCGTCAAATCCTCCGCCTTGATCTTCACCCCCGACCGAATGATCACCCCGTCAAAATTCCCCAGCGCCTTGCCCAGCTCCCCCGGCCCCCACTTCTCCTGCACCGTCAGCTTCACATCCGGCTGCGCCTTCAAAATCGCCTTGCCTTCATCCGCCAGCTTGTCCGCCACCAGAATCTCAAACATCCGTTCGCTCCGAAGTCCAACGCCCCGCAATCTCAATCACGTCACCGGGGAACCGCCGAGTATAGGGCAAACCCCCGAACCCTTAAAGACCCTCTCAGCCGTTCGCCGTCTCCCCCATCACCTTCACATACACCGTCCGCTCCCGAGGCCCGTCAAACTCGCAAAAGTAAACCCCCTGCCACTGCCCCAGCAAAAGCGCCCCCCGCTCCACGATCATCGTCACGCTCGGCCCCGTCAGAATCGTCTTCACATGCGAATCCGAATTCCCCTCCCCATGCTGATAGTACCCCTCCCGCTCCGGAATCATCTCCGACAACTTCCGCACCACATCCTTCTTCACATCCGGATCCGCATTCTCGTTGATCGACACACCCGCCGTCGTGTGCGGCACATACACCACGCAAATCCCCTCCGCCACCCCCGCCGCCCGCACCGCCCTTTCCACCACCCCCGTGATGTCCACAATCTGATTCCGCTCCCGCGTAGAAACCCGTTCTTTCACAAGCACAAATCACCTCGAGAACACGCCCTTTTCTCCCGCCCTTGTACCCCGCCATTTGTCATTTGTCATTCGAATCTCTCGCTCCCATTTTTTCCCACTCCGAAATTGACTCCGCCCCTTTCCGCGCAATAATTCTTCATCGTTTCCGGGAGGCGTCCCGGAAGGAAAAGTCCCGGCGGCGGACCCGAGAAAACCGTGCATGTGAACGACGCATGCCATTTTTTCGATCATCCGCGTCGGCTGGGGAATGCGATTTCAAAAGGAGGTGATCCGTGGTCAACAGTCGTAAGGTTTCGCTGCGCTAAGCAGCCTGTACGCAACTGACTTCGCGTACAGCGAAGCCACAAACGTGAACCGCCCCGCCCGGCCCACAAGCCCGCGGGGCGGTTCTCTTTTTGCCCCCGCCCAAACTCCACTCTCCACGCAACTCCCCACAACCCTGACCGCTCGCCCCTCCACCCCCGTCCTCACCTTCGTGACCCTTCACCCCTTCGTGCCTTCGTGCGCAACGTCGTCATCATCCGCGCCGTTCGGTCTCACGGCCCCCCCTTCACCGCCAACCCCTCCAACAGCTCCCGCGGCGCCCCGATATCCCCCACCACCACCTTCCCCACGAACCCCTTCCCCGCCGCAAAGCCTGCCTTCATCCCGCACATCGACACCGTCTCCACCGCATGAATCACCTCCTCCCCGCCCGCACTCACGCTCCCCCCGCCCGCCGCCATCCCCGTGTCCGCATCCATCCCCGAAGGCACATCCACCGCCACAATCCGCTTCCGGCTCGCATTCATCGCCCGTATCACCTCCGCCGCAACCCCCTCCACCTTCCGCGTCAGCCCCGTCCCAAAAATCGCATCCACCAGCACCACCTCCGGCGATGCCTCCACCAGGACATCCCGCAACTCCGCATGCCCCGCCGTCACCTCAAACACCGGCACCTTCATCCGCTCCACAATCCCCAGATTCACCCCCACCGCCTCCCGGCCAGCGCTCATGAACTTTTCCCGCGCCCCTACCAGCAGCACCGTCACCTTCACCCCCGCATTGTGCAGATGCCGCGCCGCCACCAACCCATCCCCGCCATTGTTCCCCGCCCCACAAACCACCACCACCTCCCGCTCCTTCCCATGCCCCACCCCCCCCACCACCTTCAACACCGCCTCCGCCACCGCCCTCCCCGCATTCTCCATCAACACCAGAATCGGAATCCCAAACGCCTCCACCGCCCGCCGATCCACCTCCCCCAGCCCCGCCCGCGTAAACATCAACACCCGTTCCATCGCTCACCGCCCGAGCCGCTTCTGCCGCGTCAAGTTCCCCGGCCGCTTCAACAAGCTCACCACCGCCAGTCCATCGATAATGACAAACCCCCAATGCCCCGTCACCCGCCAAAACAAGAATGCCAACGCCGACAGCGCCAACGCCAGCAAAAGAAATCCAACCAACCGCATCCCAACCTCCAACCCTCCCCGCGCCCCACCACTCTACCCCCTCCCCCCTTTCGTGTCTTCAGTGTCTTTCGTGGCCATTCCCCCGTCCCCTTACGTGACCCTTTACCCCTTCATGCCGAACCGTCGCCGTCGTCACCGCCGTCGTCGCATCGGTGTTCATCCGTGTTGATCTGTGGCTACTTCCCGTCACCCCGCAACGTCAAACAAGTCACCTCCGGCGGACAAAACAACCGCAGCTTCATCAAGTGCCCCACCCCGCGCGTCACATACAACCCCTTCTCCGGCCGCTCCGCCTCCAAATGATACATCCCGCTCACCCGCTCCCGATGATACACCGGCAAAATCAGCGGCCCCCACCCCGGCACGCACACCTGCCCCCCATGCGTGTGCCCGCTCACCATCAAATCAAACCGCTTCCTCATCACCCGATCATACGAATCCGGATTGTGCGACAACACCACCACCGCCGCCCCCGCCGGCGCCCGATCCACGACGCCCGGGTCCTGCACTCCCCACCACACATCCTCCAACCCCACAAAACACAACGCCCCCGCCTCCACCACCTCCAGTTCATTGCGCAGCATCCGCACCCCCGCACTGCTCAGCCCCTCACACACGCGCCCCGAAAACCCCTCCACCCGCCGATCTCTCGCAAAATCGTGATTCCCCGTGCTCCCATACACCCGCGCCGCCTTCGCCAATGGCTCCAACAATCGGCACAGCGGCTCCAGGTGCGACAACGTCGAATCCACAAAATCCCCCGGCAACACCACATACCGCGGCTCCAGCCCCAGCGCCACCTCCACCGCCCGCTTCAAATACTCCATCGAAACGTTCGGCCCCGCATGAAAATCCGACATCACCACCACCCGCGCCCCCTCCAACCCCGCCGCCAACCCCCGCACCCGCACCTCCGCCCGCT
>JBEHXY010000044.1:0-15037 GCA_048498455.1 Planctomycetota bacterium
TTGCGGCCGCCGGCGACGAGGGGGACCTGGTTGCCGGCGGCGTCGTGGAGACCGGCGACGGTTGTCCGTTGCTGGAAGATGGAGCGCGGGGAGACCCACTGGGTGAGGAGTCCGGCGGCGAGGTCGGCGAGTTCGGGGGCGACCTGTTCGCAGCGGGTGAGCATGATCATGTTGGCGCGTTTCATGTTGTGGGGCGGTTCGCGCCAGGTGCCTCGGGGGAGCACGCCGGGGATGCCGAGGGGTTCGGTGGCGTCGCAGAGGAGGATGTTGAGGTCGCGCTGGAGGCGCCGGTGCTGGAAGCCGTCGTCGAGGACGAGGACGTCGGCGTTGTGTTTGCTGATGGCGGTGCGGCCGCCGTCGACGCGGTTGGGGTTGACGATGACAGGGACGCCGGGGCATTCGTGTTCGATGACGAGGACTTCGTCGGATTTGCCGCGGGAGCCATCGGGGAGCGTGGGGGCGCCGTAGCCGCGGGTGAGGACGGCGGGATTTTTGCCGAGGCGTTGGAGTTCTTTGACGAGCATGATGACGGTGGGGGTTTTGCCGGTGCCACCGGTGGTGATGTTGCCGACGGAGATGACGGGGACGGGGAGCTTGATTTGTTTGCGGAGGTTGAGGTCGTAGAGGAGGTTTCGGGAGTTGACGATGAGGGTGTAGATCCAGGAGGCGATTTCGAAGAGGAAGCGGAGCATGGCGGGGAGGGCGCCTGCGCGTTCGCCGGAGATGATGGAGCGGTAGAGTTGGTCCATATGAAACGCGAAACATGAAACGCGAAACGCGAAACGACGGGGTCAGCGTTTTGCTTGTTCGATCCTTTGCTGTAAGCGTTTGGTGCCGGCGGTGAGCATGGCCACCAGCTCGTCGGTTTCCATGATAAGCGATTCGAGTTTTTCGGGGGGGAGGAGGGCGGCGTCGCGGATGAGAAGGAGCCAGCGAAGAGTTTCCCGGGCTTCGCGGCGGGAGATGCCGGTCTTGTGGAGCGTGTCGGGTCGGGTGAGGGCGCCTTTGGCTTCTTCCAGATTCATGACGATGGACGGAGCGCAGCGAACCACTTGTGCGGCGATGGAGCGGCCGGCGGGCGTGTTGGGAAGATGGCCTGCCATTTTGATAATGCGGACGGCGAGTTGGGGAGCGCGATCAATCCAATCGGACTGGCGAGCGGATGGGGGCGCTTGGTTTCGCGTTTCGCGTTTCATGTTTCGCGTTTCACACGATGAGGTTCAGCATGCGGCCTTTGACGTAGATTTGTTTTTTTATCGGCTTGTCGGTGAGGAATTTCTGGACTTCGGGGTCGGCGAGGGCGGTGGCGAGGATGGTGGGTTCGCCTGAGTCGGCGGGGACGGTGATGCGGGAGCGGAGTTTGCCGTTGATTTGGACGGGGATTTCCAGGGTCGTGTCGACGAGGAGGGCGGGGTCATAGGTGGGCCACGGGCGCTGGCTGATCGAGAGGAGGCCCTGGTCGCGCAGGTCGGGGCGGATGATCGAGAGGACTTCGTCGGCGAAGTGGGGGGCGAAGGGCTCGAGCAGGCGGAGGAAGGTTTCGGCGATGTCGAGGGTGATGAACCGGGTCTTGGCGAGGATGTTGTTGAACTCCATCATCGCGGCGATGGCGGTGTTGAAGCTGAGACGTTCGATGTCATCGGTGACCTTTTTGATCGTGCGGTGGAGGGGGCGCAGGAGCGACTGGTAATCGGCTTCGGCCTGCGCGTGCTGTTCCCTGGGGAGGTCGCCGGCGACGGTCCACCAGGTGTCGGTGCGCGGCTTGCCGGCGTCGTCGGGGGGGTGGCGTTCGAGGAGTTTGTTGGCTTTGCTGGTGTCCTCGATTTCGGGGTCGATGAGATTTCGCCAGACGCGCTGCAGGAAGCGGTAGACGCCTTCGACGCCGGCGGTGGACCAGGGTTTTACCTGGTCGAGGGGGCCCATGAACATTTCGAAGAGGCGGAGGGCGTCGGCGCCGTAGTGGGCGATGACGTCGTCGGGGTTGACGACGTTGCCGCGGGATTTGGACATTTTTTGCATGTCTTCGCCGAGGATGAGGCCCTGGTTGACGAGCTTGTGGAAGGGTTCGTCGGCGGAGACGAGGCCGCGGTCGAAGAGAACTTTGTGCCAGAAGCGGGAGTACAACAGATGGAGCACTGCATGCTCGACCCCTCCCACGTAGAGATCCACACCTCCCGCGGAGTCCTGAGTGCTGAGTCCTGAGTCCCGAGTTTTTGGGCCGAGCCAGTAGCGTTCGATTTGGGGGGCGATGAAGGTGTCGGTGTTGTGGGGGTCGAGGTAGCGGAGGTAGTACCAGCAGGAGCCGGCCCATTGGGGCATGGTGTTGAGCTCGCGGCGTGCGGGGATGCTGCCGGATGCGCCGCATTCGGCGAGGTGGGCGACGTGCTCGCCGCCGAGGTTGTTGAGGGTGATGTTGACGTTGACCCAGTCCCGCGCCTTGGAGAGTGGCGGGTCGATGGTGCCGGTGGGTTTGAAGTCCGCGAGCTCGGGGAGCTTTACGGGGAGCTCGGACTCGGAGAGGGCGACGGTGGTGCCGTCGGGGAGGTGGACGAGGGGGAAGGGTTCGCCCCAGTAACGCTGGCGGGAGAAGAGCCAGTCGCGGAGTTTGTAGTTGATGGTTTTTTTGCCGATGCCTTTTTCTTCGAGCAGCGCGGTCATTTTCTTTTTGGCTTCCTGGGTGGGGAGGCCTTCGATCCAGGGGGAGTTGATGGCGGTGCCTTCTTCTTCTAGGGCGTGTTCGTCGAGCGAGGGCTCGCTCGGCCCGGCGTTTCCACGCGGGGCTATGGCAACGACTTGCTGGATGGGGAGGTTGAATTTTTTGGCGAATTCAAAGTCGCGCTGGTCGTGGGCGGGGACGGCCATGATGGCGCCGGTGCCGTAGCCCATGAGGACGTAGTCGGAGACCCAGATGGGGATTTGTTTTTGGTTGACGGGGTTGATGGCGTAGAGGCCGGTGAAGGCGCCGGTTTTGGAGGTGTCTTCCTGGCGTTCTCGGTCGGAGCGGGAGGCGGCGTACTGCTGGTACTTCTGCACGTCGGCCGCCTGCTCGACCGCGGGAGACTTCGCCAGCAGATGCTCTGGGGCGATGACCATGTAGGTGGCGCCATAGAGGGTATCGGGGCGCGTGGTGAAGACGGTGAGCGTCTGGTCGGGAGCGATCCCGGGCGAGCCCGGGGCTATGTGGAAGGCTACTTCGGCGCCTTCGGATTGGCCGATCCAGTTGCGTTGCATTTCTTTGAGGGAGTCGGACCAGTCAAGGTTTTCGAGTCCGGAGAGGAGGCGTTGGGCGTAGGCGGTGATGCGGAGCATCCATTGTTTCATGGGGCGGCGTTCGACGGGGAAGCCGCCGACTTCGGATTTGCCGTCGATGACTTCTTCGTTGGCGAGGACCGTGCCGAGTTGCTGGCACCAGTTGACGGGGACTTCGGCCTGGTAGGCGAGGCGGTAGTGGGAGAGGAGGGCGCGCTGGTCAGTGGGGGAGAGTTGGTCCCAGGTAATTGGTAATTGGTAATTGGTAATTGGCGGGATGGCGCGATCGCCGTTCTTGAATTCTTCGATCAGCTCGCGGATCGCCCGGCCCTTCTGCTGTTTTTCGTCGAACCAGGTGTCGTAGAGTTTGAGGAAGATCCACTGGGTCCACTTGTAGTAGCCGGGGTCGGTGGTGTCGACTTCGCGGGACCAGTCGTAGGAGAAGCCCAGGGATTGGAGCTGCTGGCGGAAGCGGTTGATGTTGTTGGCGGTGGTTTCGCGCGGGTGGACGTTGTTTTTGATGGCGTACTGTTCGGCGGGCAGGCCGAAGGCGTCCCAGCCCATGGGGTGCATGACGTTGAAGCCCTTGGCGCGTTTGTAGCGGGCGAGGATGTCGGTGGCGGTGTAGCCTTCGGGGTGGCCGACGTGGAGGCCCTGGCCGGAGGGATAGGGGAACATGTCGAGGACGTAATATTTGGGGCGGGAATGGTCATGGGCGTTGGTGGCGAAGACCTGGTGCTGGGACCAGAACTGCTGCCATTTTTTTTCGATTGCGGCGGGGTTGTAGCCGGGCATGGGGGGACTCCGGAGGGAGGAAAATGCGAATCGGGGAGGATACGGGTGGAGGGGGGATGGAACAAGCCGCGGGGGAGGCGGCGGGGACCCGTGGGGGACGGTCAAAGTCGGAAGGCGGGATGGGGTGCAACTGTGGGCATGGAAGGGAGTATAGCAAGGAGGGGGTGCGGCGGAAAAAGGCCGTCCGGGTGAATGTACGGACTCTCTTGAAACTGAGTCTCAGTCCGGATAAGGTATGAGGCGGCCCGAAAAGGAAGCGGTTTTTTATGCTGTTGGACACTCGTCGCACGGTTCACCTGCCCACGGAAGCTCCGGTTGCGGACCTTCCGGCGGCGGTTGCGCCCCCGACCACGGCTCGCAAGAGCTTGCGTTTGAGTGACTTGCGTTCGGGCGAGACGGCCCGCATCCTGCGGGTGCAGATGGAGGATGGGGGCTGCCGGAAGCGGTTTGCGGAACTGGGCCTGGCGGAGGGGATGAAGGTCACGGTGACCGGCACGGGGGACACGCTGATGCTGGCCCTGGGCGGAAGCCGGATGGGTCTGGCGGCGCGGTGTGCGGAGCAGATCCTGGTGGTCCGGGTTCGTTCCTGAAAGACGGATCACAGGTTTGTGAATAACGGATGGCGGGCGCGAGCCTGCCTTTTTTTTTTGAACTGGCGGACCTCCATGGCGTCTATAGGTGTGCAGGGCTCTGGAGGTCTTGTGATGGAGAGAAGGTCCTGCGGGAAGACCGCAGGGCGGGGTTGGGGCGGGGGGCAAGTCGGCGTGGGACATTTGTTCGGCGTCCCCGCCGCCATGCATCGGGACGGGAAAAGGACTCCGGAGATCTGCAATGACGCTCGATGAACTGCCCCTGGGACAGTCTGCCAAGGTGGTGAGGCTGGGGGGTGCCCCGGCGGTGCGGCGGCGGCTGATGGAAATGGGGCTGACGCCGGCGGCGACGGTGGAGGCGATCCGGCGGGCACCGATGGGCGATCCGCTGGATGTGAAGGTGCGGGGGTACCATCTGAGCCTGCGGCGGGAGGAGGCGGCGTCGGTGGAAGTGGTCCTGCCGGCGGCGGGGGGATAACGGACCTTTTTAGCGGGAAGGTGCGGGGGCGGGCGGTTATGATGGGGGAATGCTGAAAAAATTGTTAATCCCGGGAACGTCGTTGCGCGTGTCGGAGATGGCGCTGGGGACGGTGTATTGGGGGACGCGCTGTGATGAAAAGTGCGTCGGGGCGTTGTATGACGGGTATCGGGAGGCGGGTGGGAATGTGGTCGACACGGCGCATATTTATGCGGCGTGGATGGAGGGGGGCGTGGGGGCGAGCGAGCGGGCGATGGGGCAGATTTTGAAAGCGCGAGGAGATCGGCGGCAGGTGGTGGTGGTGACCAAGGGAGGGCATCCGGCGGAGCCGTTCTATGCGCGGCCCGATCGGTATCTCTCGCCGGAGGTGGTGCGGAAGGATATCCAGGAGAGCCTGGAGCGGCTGGGGGTGGACACGATCGATTTGTATTTTGTGCATCGGGATGATGCGCGGGTGCCGGTAGGGGAAATTATCGGGATGCTCAATGAGGCGGTGGCGGAGGGGTGGATTCGCTATTTTGGCGAGAGCAACTGGCGGCGGGAGCGGGTGGAGGAGGCGAACAAGTATGCGGCGGGGTTGAGTAGTGCGGGGCAGTTGAACATGGGGTTCGTGGCGTCGCAGCCGGAATTCAGCTTGGCGGAGCCCAACGCGGCGGAGACGGGGAAGGATCCGGCGACGCGGTTTTTTCGAGCAGGGGATATTGCGTGGCAGGCGCGGGCGGGGTTGCCGGCGTTTTGTTATACGCCGGCGGCGCAGGGGTATTTTGCGACCGGGGGAAAGAAGGGGGCGAAGGGGTATGACAATGCGACCTCTCGCGCGCGGCTGGCGCGGGTGGGTGAACTGGCGGGGCGGCTGGGATTCACGCCGGGGCAGATTGCGCTGGCGTATGTGCGGCACCAGCCGTTTCCGGCGATTCCCATTTTGGGAACGGAGAACGTGGAGCACCTGCGCGAAGCGATGGCCGCGGTGGCGGTGCCGCTGACGGCGGAACAGGTGCGGTGGCTGGCGGAGGGGTGAGGGGCGGGGTGTCGGGTGTCAGGGGTGGGGTTTCGGGGTGGAGGGCTGGCCGGCACACCAGGTTTGCCACAGGGTGCGGTAGGCGGATTCGATGTCGCGGGCGAAGGCGGTGATGTCGGTGAGGGGGGAATTCTGCAGGCGTTGGCGCAGGGTGGCGCGGAGGGCGGCGAGGGTGGGGAGGTCTGCGGCCAGGGCGGCGGCGGTGGTGAGATAGTCGTCAAGGGTGGGGGCGGCGAGGTGGGGCAGGCCGACGGTCGAAAGGATGCTGAGACCGGAGCGGCTGGTGCCGGGGGTTTCCGGTGGGCCGGCGAGCGAGACGACGGGGACGCCCATCCAGAGGGCGTCGCAGGTGGTGGTGCCGCCGACGTAGGGGAAGGGGTCGAGGGCGATGTCGATCTGGTGGTGGAAGGCGAGATATTCTTCGAGCGAGGTGGTGGGGAGGAACTGGATGCGCGGCGCGGGAATGCCGGCGGCGGCGAAACGCTGGTGCACCAGGGCCCGCGAGGAACCGGGCGGCACGTGCAGCAGCAGCCGCGCCGTGGGAACGCGCTGCAACAGCGCGGCCCAGGCGGCGATCGCGGGCGCGGTGATTTTTCCAAAGTGGTTCAGGCAGCCGAAGGTGATGCGCCCCTGGGTGAGCGCGGGCAGCGGCGAGACGTCGGGCGCATGGGCGTGCGGGGCGTAGCACCAGTAGGTGTGCGGGAGGCGCAACGGGCGGTCGAAGAGGGCGGCATCGCGCGGGCCGGGGGGCTCGAGGTGGATGTCGGAAAGGTGGGCGTCGATGGCGGAAAGGCCCGGGCCGTCGGCATAGGCGAGGTAGGAAATCTGCACGGGTGCGGGCCGGCGGGCGAAGGTGAGCAGGCAGTTGCCGACGGCGTGCATGGAGAGATCGACGAGAATATCGATGGCATCAGCGCGGATGCGTTCCGCGAGCTCGGCACCGTCGAGGGCGTCGACGTGGCGAAAACCGCCATGGCCGGGACGTTCGGCGGCGGCGCGGATGGCGGCGGTGTAGTCGTCGCGCGCGGGGGTGTTGGCGTAACAATAAACGGAGACGGCGGCGGGATCGTGGGCGCGAATGAGCGGGAGCATGAAGCGGCCGACGGGATGGATGCGCAGGTCGCCGGAGACATAGCCGACGCGCAGCGGCCGGTGGGGATCGGCGGATTGCGGGAAGGCGGGGGCGGCCGGGGCGAGCGGGCGGGCATGGCGTGCGTCCCAGTTGGCTTTTTCCGCGTCGATTTGCGCCTGGGTGATGCCGGGCAGGAGGTATTGGTTGAGGATGAACGCGCTGTGGATGGTGGATTCCCGGGGGCCCAGCTGCAGGGCGCGGGCGAAAGCGGTTTGCGCTTCGGGGTGAAATCCGGCATCGCGCAGGGTTGTGGCGAGGTTGGCGTGAAGGAAGGGATCGTCGGGCTTGAGGGCGATGGCCTTCTGATAAATGGCGATCGCTTCGTCGAGGTGGCAGGTTTCGCGCAGCACCGCGGCCAGGCCACCGAGGCCGTCGGCGTTCTGCGGAAGCTCGCGGACGAAATGCTCATAGAGCTGGCGTGCGGCGGGGAAATTGCGGCGGCGCATCAGCAGCGATCCGAAATTCTGCAGGGCGATGGGATCGCGCGGATCGGCGTTGACGGCCTGCTGGTAGGCGGCCTGCGCTTCATCCAGCCGGCCGGCCTGCACGTGCAGCGTGGCGATGTTGTTGAGCGCCAGGGTGCAGCGGGGATCAAGCGCCACGGCCCGATGGTAATGGATGATCGCTTCGCCGGCGCGCCCGAGGCGGCTGAGGGCGTCGCCCAGGTTGGCATGGGCGTTGGCCTTGTCGGGGGCGAGCTGCACGAGCCGCTGAAAGGCGGCGAGGGCTTCCTGGGGGCGATCCTCGGCCAAGAGCGCGATGCCCAGGTTCGTGTAGGCGTCGGGGAAGGCTTCGTGCAGGGACAGTGCTTTGTGGAAGGCGGCGATGGCCTTGTCGCGCTGGCCACCGCGGCGGAAGGCTTCGCCGAGGTTGCTGTGGAAGTGGGCGGTGCCGGGAGCGATGGCGATCGCGCGGCTGATGAAGTCGATGGCGCGGTCGTATTGCTCCCGTTGCGTGGCCATGACGCCCAGCAGGTGCAGGCTGTCGGCATGGCGGGGATTGACGGCGAGGATCTGTTCGTAAATCTGCCGCGCGGCGTCGAGCTGGCCGGCCTGGTGCTGCTGGAGGGCGAGCTGGAAGGCCTGGTCGAGCGTCATGCGCTGGCCGGGGGGAGAAGTCATGCGGCTATTGTGCCAAGGGGGTGCACGATTGCCAACGCGAGGGGGCGATCAGGCGATGCGCTCGGCGGCCTGGTCGATGGCCTGCTCGAGGCGCTGGAAGTTGATGGGCTTGGTGAGATGTTCGGAGAAGCCGGCCTCGCGCGAGCGGACGATGTCGTCTTCCATGCCATAGCCCGAGAGGCAGATGCCGGTGAGATTGTGGCGCGAGCGGAGCTTTTTCATCAGGTCGAGCCCCGATTCATCCGGCAGGCCGATGTCGGAGACGACGAGGTCGAACGTTTCCTTGGACGCCTGGCGCAGGGCGGTGGCGGCGTTGTGCGCGGGGAACACCGTGTGGTTCAGGGCGGTGAGCAGCCGCATCATGTTGCGGCGGGTGTCGTCGTGGTCCTCCACCAGGAGGATGCGCAGCGAACGGCCGTTGCGCGCCGGCGGGGGCTGATCGGGCGCGTGAAGCTTGGAAGGGGCGGGAATGGTCGGAAGCGTGACGGTGAAAATCGATCCACGGCCGGGACCGCGGGAATCGACGGCGATGGTCCCGCCGTGGAGTTCCACGAGCTGCCGCGTGATGGTCAGGCCGAGCCCCAGGCCGCCGAACTGGCGGTTGATTTCGACGGAGCCCTGTTCGAAGGCGTTGAAGATGCGCTTGCGGGCGTCGGCGCTGATACCGATGCCGGTGTCGGTGACGGTGATGACCACGGCGGGCGGCATGCCCCTGGCGGCCCGCTGGTTTTTGGTGGCGACGGTGATCGTGCCCGACGCGGGGGTGAACTTGACGGCGTTGCGGATCAGGTTCCAGAACACCTGCTGGATGCGCACGGTTTCGGCGCTGATGTGGTGACGGGTCGCCTTCAGGCGGGTGACAAAGCGGAGACGCTTGGCCGCGGTGTCGCTCTGGCAGATGTCCAGGGCGGTGGCCAGGATGTCGTGAAGGTCCGCGGGCCGCGGGGAAATCTGCAGCTTGCCGCGGGTGATGCGCGTCAGATCCAGCAAGTCGTCGATCAGTCGGGCCTCGAGTTCGACGTTGCGGCGGATCATCTCAAGGTCGCTGCGAAGCTCTTCGGGCAAAGAGGGATCCACCGCCATGGCGTTGGCGGTCAGCAGCACCGGGGTCAGCGGGGTGCGGAGTTCGTGCGAGAGCGCGGCGAGGAATTCATCCTTGGCGGCGCTGGCGGCCTCCAGGGCCTTGCGCGTCGCCTGCACCTCTTCATACTGCGTCTGCAGTTCGGCGCGGCTGATCTGCAGCTTCTCCAGCGCCTCGGACAGCATCTTCCGCTCGTGGTGCTCGGTGAGATCGGTCACGACCAGGGCTCGCGCTTCCGCGTCTTCGCCGCCGGCATCCAGCGGGCTCACCGCGAAGCGCACCGGCAGCGGCCGCGGTCTTTCCCCTTTCCCGCCGGTCGGAAGGATCATGAGATTGGCATTGCCGGCCTCGGTGTCGGCGATGAGGGAGCGGGCGAGCGGGCGATCGTCCGGGGCGACGTGGTGCAGGATGTTGCCGCCGATCACCCGTTCGAGGGGCATGCCGAGCATCTCGGCGAAGCGCCGGTTGCAGTAGAGAATCATGCCGGCGAGATCGACGGTGACGGCGCCCTCGTGCATCTGTTCGATGAAGGCGCGATAGGGTTGCTCTGCGCCCTTGAGCGAGTAGACCTGGTTGCCCCTGGGGCCGTTGACGATCAGGGCGTCGACTTCGCCCGAGCGGATGGCGCTGAGGGTGTCTTCCAGCTCTGCCAGGCGGGCGCGCAGGTTCCGCAGTTGGAGGTGCTGGGGGTTCTTCTCAGAGCGCTTGGCCATGGTGTTCCGTTGCGAAGTTTTACAGGGCCGGCCGTGGACGGATATCCAGTCCCATCTGGACGCGGGCTTCGTTGGAGAGATCGCCAACCACCTTGCGCAGGGGCACGGGCAGCTTCTTGATCAGCGTGGGCGCCGCGATGATCTGGTCGCCCTGCGCCAGCACCGGCTGCTGGTACACGTCGATCACTTCCAGATCGTAGCGGCCGGCAAGGTGTTCCTCGCAAAGGCGGCGGATGTTGGCGATGGCGGAGGAGGATCGGGCGGTGGTGCCCGTCACATAGAGCCGCAGCACGTAGCGGTCTTTTTTTCCGGCTCCGTCGGCAGCGGCGAGGGTCTTTTCAAATTGGGCGGCGACATTGTGGAAGGGGAGGTCGGCGTCGCCGCGCGGGGCGTCACCGGCAGGCCATCCCGTGGCCTTTGAGCCGTTACGCGGAGATTTGCCCGGTCGGGATTTTGCCATGGCCGCCTCAGGACCCCGATTGAACTTTGAGATCGAAGCCCACGAGGAACTTCTCCGTGTTGGACAGATCGCCGATGATTTTTTTGATGGGCACCGGAACTTTCCGCACCAGCGTCGGAATCGCGAGAATCTGGTCGCCGGCCGCCAGTTGCGGATCCTTCAGCAGGTCCACCACGTCAATGGTATACCTGCCGGGCAGATGTTCCTCGCAGATTCGCTTGAGATTGGCGAAAGCCGCGAGCGACCTGGGGGTTTGACCGGCGACGTAGAGCCGCAGGTTCCAGTTGTCGCCGCGCTTCTCGATGGAGGTCACGGGCGTCGGCCGCAGGCGGGTCTTTCGCTTCACCGGCCGGGGCGTTTTCTTGCGGGCGGGGCTGGGACTCATCGACGTGTGCCTCCCTTGGGCGAATGCCTGGCGGAACCGGCGGGCGCGGCGGCCGGCAGGTCAGCATAACGTTTCCTGCCCATCGCCTCCCGATCGGAGGCCAGCATCTTCTCCCGCAATGCTTCCTCGCTGCGAACGCGATCCAGTTCCTGCTCCTGGTACTCATACTCGGCGCGGAGGGCGGCGATCTGCGCTTCCAGGGTCTTGCGGCGCCGCTGCGCATCCCGCACGCGGTTGCGGGTGGTCTGCTCGAAAACCGCCTGCTCGGCCCGTTCACGGCTCTCCTGCGCCAGCCGCGCCGTGCCGGTGAGCACCCCGGAGGAGCCCACGTACACGTCGATCAGGTCGATGCCGCGCTTGGTGAGCAGGAACTCGCGCACCTGGTTGGAGTGGTGCATGCCGCGGCTCTTGAGCACATAAAGGGCCCGGTTGCGCTCGCCGTTGATCTCGATGTCGCGCACCAGCAACCAGGTGTCCATCAGGGACGAGATGCCGATGTCGGTGGATTCCTTGGCTTGATCGCCGGTGGTCAGCGACGTGAAGAAGGCCGTGATCTGGCGAGACTTGAGGTAATCGATCAGCCGCGTAAGCATCGCGTTGACCTCCTCCTCGTTGCCCGAGGCCCGCAGCAGGTTGGTCACCGGATCGAAGATGCAGACCGACGGTTTGAACGCGGAGATCCGCTTGTGGATCATCGCCAGGTGCATCTCCAGGCCAAACGCGGTCGGACGGGCGTTCATGAACTGCAGAAGCCCCGACTCTGCATGCCGCTGCAGGTCCAGCCCGATGGAGGCCATGTTGCGGATGATCTGCGACTTGGATTCTTCGAAGGCAAAGTACATGGCGCGCTCGCCGCGCTCGCAGGCGGCGTTGGCGAAGTGAGCGGACAGCGACGACTTGCCCGTCCCCGCCGTGCCGGTCACCAGCACCGAGGAGCCGCGATAAAAACCCTTGCCCCCCAGCATCGTGTCCAGCCGCGGAACCCCGCTGCTGATCCGCGCCGTCGGCGCCTGGTGGTTCAGCGACATCGAGGTGATCGGCAGCACCGTGATGCCGTCCTCGTCGATCAGGAACGGATACTCGTTGGTGCCGTGGGTGGAGCCCCGATACTTCACCACCCGCAGGCGGCGGGTGGAGATCTGCCCCATCACGCGATGGTCCAGCAGGATGACGCAATCCGAAACGTATTCCTCCAGACCCTGGCGGGTCAGGGCTCCCTCGCCGCGCTCGCCGGTGATGACCGTGGTGAGCTTGTGGTCTTTGAGCCAGGCGAAAAGGCGCCGGAGCTCCGCCCGCAGGATGGCGGGATTCGAAAGGCCGGAAAACAGCGTCTCGATCGTGTCGAGCACCACCCGCTTGGCCCCCACCTGCTGCATCGCGTATTGCAGCCGGACAAACAGCCCTTCCAGGTCATACTCGCCGTTTTCTTCGATCTCCGACCGTTCGATGTGGACGTAATCGATGCAAATCTTCTTGCGGTGAATCAGATCGTCGAGGTCAAAGCCCAGCGAAGCCACGTTCTTTTTGATGTCCTCCGACGACTCCTCAAACGTCATCAGGACGCCCGGCTCATTGAACTCGGTGGCGCCGCGGACCAGGAACTCGATGCCCATCAGCGATTTACCGCAACCGGCGGAGCCGCAGATGAGCGTCGGCCGCCCGCGGGGGAGACCGCCGCTGGTCACCTCGTCGAGGCCGCTAATGCCGGTGGGACATTTTTCCAGGGGCTTGAGAGCAGGGGATTTGCGTGACATGCAGTGGCCTCAGTCGGGAGCTCAGCGAGGATGTCATTCTACGTGGCAAAGGTGATGGCACAAGTGGACAAGTGGCACGGGCAAGTCGCGGCCGCGGCCGCCGCAAGCCCGAATCTCGTTAGGTCGCCGCTCGGTATGAGCTGAGCTACCAGATCACTCTCCGCAGCCAAAGAATGACGCCAAACAATCGGCCTATTTATTGAAACTCAGTCTCAATTACGATACCCTGATGTCGCTTGGCGCACCTTCCCGTGCACCTTTTCCCTTCGCGGATCCCACGATGTCAGATGCCGTCGAATCCCTGCCGCCCTCACCCCCCCCGGCGCCTGGCGCCACCTCCCGCGAGCTTCACGTCGCCCTCGCCGGCAACCCCAACGTCGGCAAAACGACGCTGTTCAACGCCCTCACCGGCCTGAAGCAGAAGGTGGCCAATTACCCGGGCGTCACCGTCGAGAAAAAGGTCGGCCGCTGCGAACTTCCCCCCACCCACGGCACCCCTGCACCCGCCTGCCAGATCATCGACCTCCCCGGCACCTACTCCCTGGCCTCCCGCAGCCCCGACGAGCACGTCGCCCGCCAGGTCGTCCTGGGACAGATCGCCGGCACGCCGCGGCCCGATGTGATCGTGGTCGTCGCCGACGCTTCCAACCTTGAACGCAACCTGTACCTGGTCACGCAGGTGCTGGAACTCGGGCGGCCGGCGGTGCTGGCGCTGTCCATGCTGGACGTTGCCGAGGCCCAGGGAAAGCGGATCGACCTGCACAAGCTGGGCATGCACCTGCACATTCCGGTCGTGCCGGTGCAGGCCCACAAGGGCAAGGGGATCGACCTTCTCAAGGCGGAGATCGCCCGGGCAGCCCGCCGCGCTTCGGCCGAGCCGCTGACCCTCCCGCTGCCCGAAGTGATGGAAACCCACATCGAGCGGCTCAAGCGGATTCTCGCCGAGGAACACCTTTCCGGTCCCGAGCAGGCGGCCTTCGACGCCCACCTGATGATCTCCACCGGCGATGATGAGGCCGACATTCCCGATCCGCGCCGCGCCCACCCGCGCGTGCGCGCCGAAATCGCCGACGCCCTCGCCGCCTGCGACAAGGCCGAGATCGATCCCATCGGCGCGGAGGTCGAAGCCCATTACGCCTACATCGCCGCCATCGTGCACGATTGCGTGCGCGAGGAAACCGCGCCGGGCGCCAGCCGCCTCTCGCGCACCGACAAAATCGACCGCGTCGTCACCCACAAGTTCTGGGGCATGCTCATTTTCGTCGGAATCATGGGGGCCATCTTCTACTCCATCTTCTCCCTGGCCGATCCCATCATGCGGCTCATCAACGATTCCGGCGGCCTCTTCGATCGGCTCAAGGAATTCGTCAACAGCCACATGAGCGAGGGGTCGCTGCGGTCGCTCCTGACCGATGGCGTGATCGCCGGCGTCGGCAACGTGATCGTCTTCCTGCCGCAGATCGCGATGCTCTTTTTGTTCCTCGCCCTGCTGGAAGACTCCGGATACATGTCCCGCGCCGCGTTCCTCATGGACCGCGTGATGTCGAAAGTGGGCCTCCACGGAAAGTCCTTTATTCCGCTGCTTTCGGGCTATGCCTGCGCCGTGCCGGCGATCATGGGCACGCGCGTGATCGAGAACCGCCGCGACCGGCTGGCGACCATCCTCGTGCTGCCGCTGATGTCCTGTTCCGCGCGCTTGCCCGTGTACCTGCTGATCATCGGGACCTTCTTCGCACGCTACGGATCGTGGGGCCGCGCCGGTGTGCTGCTGGCCATGTACGCCCTCGGCACGCTCTCCGCCTTTGGCCTCGCCTGGATCTTCAAACGCACGCTGCTCAAAGGCCCCGCCCCCGCCTTCATCCTCGAAATGCCCCCCTACCGCGTGCCTCACTGGAAGGTCGTCATCGCCACCGTCAGCCAGCGGTGCTGGGCCTTCCTCAAGCGCGCCGGCACCCTCATCTTCGCCTTCAGCGTCCTGATGTGGGCCGCCACCAGCTATCCCAAGCCCGCCCATTATTCACAGAACTACGCCGCCTTGATCGCGCAGGAACAGACCGCCCTCGCCGCCCAACCCGCGCCGCCCGCGCAGGAACTCGAAAACCGAAAATCGAAAATCGAAAATTGGCAGAACGCCCAGGCCCAGGAAATCCTCGAGCACTCCGTCGCCGGCCGCGTCGGCCGTTTCATCGCGCCCGTGTTCCAGCCGCTGGGCTATGACTGGAAACTCTCCATCGGCGTCACCGGCGCCTTTTTCGCCCGCG
>JBEHXY010000045.1:0-14855 GCA_048498455.1 Planctomycetota bacterium
CCATCAAGTACACGACCATGAACGCCTCCTCGGCCGTCACCAACCCGGTCGCCGGCGTCACCTCCAACACCACGACCACCGTGGAGGTTCCTCACTGCGCCGAACACAAGGATGGCGCCTCACTCACCGGCAATCCCTCCAAAATGCACATCCGCTTCCGTTCCTACCCCTATCTGCGGGCTTTCTGCGCCGCCAACGACACCACGCCGGGCTGACCCGTCGGCCGCTCCCCCTGCTCCCGCGGCACGATTTTCCTCCCCCACCCGCGCCCGCTATCATCGCTTCATGATCTACCTCGACAACAACGCCACCACCGCGCTGCATCCCGACGCCCTCCAGGCGATGCTGCCCTACCTCACCGAACACTATGGCAATCCCTCCTCCATGCACCGCTTCGGCCAGGATGCCCGGCAGGCGGTTGAACACGCACGGCACCAGCTTTCCGCGCTCATCGATTGCGAGCCGCGGGAACTGCTCTTCACCTCCGGCGGGACGGAATCCAACAACGCCGCCCTCCACGGGCTGCTCGCCGCGCGGGCGCCGCGCAAACTGCTGATCACCTCCACCGTCGAACACTCCGCGATCCGCGAACCCGCCGCCGCCCTCGCCAAGGCAGGCTACGAGCTGATCACCATCGGCGTGGATCAGGGCGGGGCGCTGGATATGCACAAGCTGGCCGCCACCCTCGCCGCCCGCGCGGAGGACGCGGCGCTGGTGTCGATCATGTGGGCCAACAACGAGACCGGCGTGCTGTTCGATCCGGTCGCCATCGGCGACTTGTGCCGCCGGCACCGTGTGCCGTTCCATGTGGACGCTGTGCAGGCGCTGGGCAAGATTCCCTTCTCGCTCAAGCAGCTCCCGGTGGATCTGCTCTCGCTCTCAGCTCACAAGTTTCACGGACCCAAGGGCATCGGCGCGCTGTTCGTCCGCCGCAACACGCGCTGGCAGCCCTGGCAGCGCGGCGGACCGCAGGAACGAGACCGCCGCGGAGGCACCGAAAACGTGGCCGCCATCGTCGGCATGGGCGCCGCCGCCGCCATCGCCCGGCAGGCCCTCGACACCCACGCCTACGCCGCCGTCGCCGCCCTGCGCGACCGCCTCGAACGCACCCTCCTCGAACGCATCCCCGACACCTCCATCAACGGCGACCCCGCCCGCCGCCTGCCCACCACCGCCAATCTCTCCTTCGCCCGGCTCGAAGCGGAGGCCATCCTGCTGCTGCTCTCGGAACAAAACCTCTGCGCCTCCGCCGGTGCCGCCTGCTCGTCGGGCTCGCTCGAGCCCTCCCCCGTCATCCGCGCCATGGGCATCCCCGACCCAATCGCCCACGGCGCCATCCGCTTCTCGCTCTCGCGCTTCACCACCGACGCCGACATCGACGCCGCCCTGGCCATCCTGCCCGGCGTGATCGGCCGCCTCCGCGCCACCCTCCCGGTGTGACCTGCGGCCGGCCCCGCGCGTCCATGAAATTTTCTTGCCCGGGCGCGTCTTCAAGGTACCCTGAGCGCATCTCCACCAACCCACGGGTGCCCCATGAAAGCGCGACTCCTGGCCATGGCCCTCTGTCCGCTGTTGATGACCGGCATCCTGCACGCCCAAACCACCGCTCCGGCCACACGCACCCTCACCGGCATCGTCGTCGATGAAGCCGGCCAGCCCGTCGCCCACGTCGCCGTGGTCCACGGCTATACCAGTGCCGGTCAAACCACCACCTCCGCGGCCGATGGCTCCTTCTCGTTGCAGGTGCCTGCGGAAACCTATCCCTACGGCCAGACCGTTGCCACCGAGACGGGCAGCAGGCGCATCGCCTCCTTCCGGCAATCCAAGGTGATGCCGGGGGAGCCCGTCGCTCTCCAGCGCCTGGTCCTCCATCCCGCGCGCGTGCTGTCGGTCTCCGTCGCCGACGCTGCCGCCCATCCAATCGCCGGCGCCACCGTCGCTGCCGGTGAAAGCTTTTCCAACCTCGCGCAAGCCCTGACCGACGACGCCGGCCAGGCGACGCTCCTCGTGCCGGCCGACGCTCCCCTTTCCTACCTCGTCGCGTTCAAGCACGGCGCCGGCCTCGACTACGCCCTGGTCTGGAGGAAGGACGAACCGCACTCCGATCCTTACCGCCTCGAGCCCGACTTTACCGCCCCGGTCAAGCTCACCCTGAATGGCGCCAAAGCCTTCACCCTTCACGTGGAAGATGGCAACCACCAGCCGCTCGCCGGCGTGAAGGTCCACCCCTGGTATTTCAAAAAACCCGACCGGGGCGACGATCTCAACATTGGTCTCAGCGATTTCGGCCGCACCACCGATGCCGGCGGCAACGCCACGCTCGACTACCTGCCCGCCGACAACACCCAGCCCATCGCCATCTGGTTCCGCAAGGAAGGCTATTTCGCCCCCGAACGTTGTGCCTACGACCCCGCCAGGTCTCCCGCCACCCTCACCGCCACGCTCCTGCCGCTCGTCCCCCTCTCCGGGCGCGTCGTGGATGCCAACGGCCACGCCGTCGGACCCGCCACCGTCCGCATCGGCGGCGCGGGCTACCAGCTCGACCATTTCTCAAAAACCCTCACGACCGCGGCCGACGGCACCTTCTCCATCAGCGTCGATCCCGACATGTACTACGTCTTCTGCGCCCAGAAAGACCATGACGTCTCCTTCGCGGTCGCCACGGTCATTCTCCGCAAGGCCCCCGACACTCCCGTCGAACTCACCCTCGACACCGGCCACCGCGTCCATGGAACACTCACCCTCGGCCCCGCCAACACGCCCGTCCCCGACAGCTCCATCGAGCTCACTTACCGCGATGACAGTTATCGCCGTATCCCCGAAAACCAGCGCCTGCCCAATGGCGACAACCGCTCGGTCACCGCGTTCCTGTCGCAAGACGCCACCACCGACAAAGACGGCAACTTTGAGTTCTACACCCTCCCGGGTTCCCACTACATGCGCGCCTACGCCGACCCCAACAGCATCTCGATGGATGTCGATGTCAAAGGCGCCGACACCCTGGTCGCCTTGCACGGCGAGCTCGCCCCCGATGCGCCCAGGACCTTCTCCGGCCGCGTGGTCCTTGCCGACAATCCCGAGACTCCCGTCGCCAACGCCGCCATTGATTCCGCGCCCGTGTCGGAACAGAACAGCACTGCGCCATCGGGCACCGCGCGCGCCGACGGCACCTTCACGCTGCGCCGTTTTCCTTCCGACCTCCTGCTGGGCGGCCGCTCTCCAGACGGCAAGTTCGCCGCCGCCGTCCGCATCAAATCCACCGATGACAACATCACCCTGAACCTCGCGCCCGCCGCCATCGCCACCGGCCGCCTCGTCGATGCAGACAAAAAGCCCCTCGCCGCCATGGACCTCTACTGCGGCGCTTACATCGACCTCGGCCATGGCCTCTCCACCACCGGCCTCGCCCTCCGTACACGCACCGACGCCGGCGGCAACTTCACCCTCCCCGGCCTCATCCCCGGCATGCAATACGAGCTCTCCGCCATCTTCCCCACCGCCCCTGGCCAGACCTTCTCCGACTGGCGCAACATCTCCTCCATCGTCCCCAAAAAACCCGGCGACCTCCCCCTCGGCGACGTCACCCCCAAATGACCGCCTTGCAGGCGGTTCGCCGCCTCAGTTCCCCGCCGGCGTCGCCACCCGACCCATCACCGGGTCCTTCACCGCGCCCACGGCCTCCTCGCTGTCCGGCTTCGTGGGATCAAACCCCTTCCACTCCGGCACCAGGTGCCCGGCCAGTTCCAGCTTCGCGTCCACGATCCCCTGCACCACGCATTTGGCGATCTCGTAGCTGCCATAATCGCTGTGGTGCGTCTTCTCGCTGGCGTTGGCAAACAGCACCTGCGATTTCCCCTCCCCCAGCGCCTCGTACAGGGCCGCGCTGCTGGCGTTGAGATCGATCAGCGTCACCCCCTGCTCCTTGGCCACTTCCTTCACCGCCGCCACGTAATCGTCGGTCTCATCGCCGCGCTTCACCAGGAACGAGTTGCTGATCTTCCCCCCGGCAAACGATTCCCGGCTCACCGGCGTCATCAACACCGGCACGCCCCCCTTGGCCTTGGTCTCGCTCACGAACCGCACCAGGTTCTTCTTGTAAGTGGCCAACGCGTCCTCCGCCTTGCTCTTCATGTCGTTGTGTCCGAACTGCACCATCACCACATCCCCCGGCTTCATCTGGCTGGTGATCTTCATCAGCCGGTTTTCCCCGAGGAACGCCGGCATCGTCTCCCCGGAAATCGCCAGGTTGCTCACCACCACGTCCGGCGTGAACCACCGCGTGATCATCTGCCCCCAGCTGTTGAACGGCTCCGCCGGCTGATCGCACACCGTCGAATCCCCGCACAAAAACACCTGCTTCACGTGATCATCGCGCACGATCTCCACGCCGCGGACCATCGGCGTGCCGGAAAATTCCAGCGTCAGCGCGTTGTCCCAGGACCACCCTTCGCCGCCCGGCGCACGATTGAGTTGCCCGCCGCGCCCCACTTCGCGCCCCTTCAGTTTCGTCATGCCCACCTCTTTGCCCGCGGCGTCGACGATGGGCGCCCGGCGCACACTCACGGCGAAAGTCCTGCTGATCTGCTCGCCGGGGCGCGTGGGGACCTGGTCCAGCACCAGCCGGCGCAATTCGGCCTTCACCGTGGTGTTGCCGCCCTGCGCCCCGCCGAGAAACACCGTCACCTTGTAGTTCCCCTCCGGCACCTTCACCGAAAAGAACATCGGGTGATCCGCGGTGATCGCATCGCCGCCGCCCGCCGGATAATCGCCGCCCCCATTCTCAAAGCCCACCCCGTTTTCATCGCTGTAGCGCTGATCGATCGGAACGTTCGTCGCCTGCGGAAGCTTCGCGGGAAAAAAGGAAAACTTCCAGTGATCCTGCGTTTCCTGCGCCTGCGCCGCGCCGGCACACGCCAGCAAAAGCAACCCGGCCGCCACTCGTGCACTGCTTTTCATGTCGCTCTCCAAAGACCCCGCCGCACCTCTTGCAACAACGACACACCGCGCGCTCCATTGCCGCCGGGCACGGCAGCCGCGCAGACGTGCCCCGCGCTTTGTGCGCACAAGGCTTGACCGCCCGCTTTCCATCCATGCTATAATCCCGCGCGTTGTACACCCCGGAGTCCTCTCGAGCACCATGGATTTTCTCGCCGCCCATCACCTCGCCCACAAACTGCTTCACCAACACCATCTCCACGACTGGACCTTCGCCTGGAACCGCCGCAAGCGCGCCCTGGGCCTCTGCCGCTACCGCGAAAAACGCATCGAGCTCTCCGCCTACTTCGTCGCCCACAACGACGAAACCCAGATCCGCGAAACCGTCCTCCACGAAATCGCCCATGCCCTCGCCGGTGAAAAGGCCGGCCACGGCCCCCGCTGGAAAGCCATGTGCGCCAAGGTCGGCTGCAAACCCGAACGCTGCGACAAGGGCGAAGCCCGCATGCCCCCCGGCCGCTGGACCGCCACCTGCCCCGCCTGCAACAAAACCTACTCCCGCCACCGCCGCCCCCAGAAATCCGCCCACTACTGGTGCCCCCCCTGCGGCCCCGCCAAGGGTCCCATCCATTTCTACCTCAGCCTGCCCGCGCCCTCCGCCCGCTGACCATTCCTTTATAGTGCGCGAAAATCCGACCCCGTCCGCCCCACGGAGATTCCATGCTCAACCGCCGCCACCTGGCCCTCCTGCTCGTGCTCACTCTTTCCCAAAGCGTGCATGCACGGGATCTGCCCGTCCCCTGGGGCAATGACCTCTGGCGCTTGCAGATGGATCCCGCCACCGGGGCAATCGTGCACATCGAGAACCCCGCCGATCCTCTCCACATGAACTGGCTCCGTTCCGCCGGCCACTGGGAGCGCACAAAGTGGACGCCCGACAACGCCCCGGAGGCCGTCCCCGTCGAAGGCTTCTGGGGCCTCGTGGAAACGTCGCAAACCGGCGCCCTGCACGCCCCGGAGCTGCGCAAAATCTCCGACACCGCCTGGGAAGCCGTCTACGTCGGCTCCTCCCTCACCGTCACCATCCGCCGCGAGCTCGCCGCCGATGGCACCTTGTCCGAAACCTACGCCTTCAAGAACACCAGCGCCCTCGCCCTCGATTTTCCCCTCGGCTCCATCGCCATCGCCGCCCCGCTTTTCGATCAATACCCCGACGCCCAGCGCAGCCTCTCCGACCGCTGCCACGTCCACATCTGGGCCGGCGGAAGCTCCGCCTGGATCAACGCCACGCGCATGAGCGGCGAGGGACCGCACCTCGGCCTCGTCCTCACCGCCGGCAGCCTCGATGCCTACAGCCAGCGCGGCGGCACCATCAGCGACCGCGGCACCCTCCTCCTCCACCCCGGCGCCATGACCATCCCGCGCGGCGAAACCCGCACCCTCGCCTGGAAACTCTTCTGGCACAAAGGATGGGACGATTTCTTCGCCAAACTTGCCGCCACCGAGGGCTTCGTCCGCCTCTCCGCTGCCCGCTACACCGTCACCGCGGGCGAGCCCCTCGCCTTCACCGCCGACGCCGCCACTCCGCTCGAAAAAGCGCAGCTCCTCGTCAACGGCCGCCCCGTCCCCTTCCATATCAGCGGCAACCATCTCACCGCCGACATCCCCACCGACAAACCCGGCGAGCTCCTCGTCGAACTGGTCGCCAACAATCGCACCTCCCGCCTCCGCGCCAATGCCATCGCCCCCGCCGACGCCCTGCTCGACGCCCGCATCCGTTTCATCGTCAAAAACCAGCAGCGCATCGCCCCCGGCGATCCGCTCGATGGCGCTTACCTCGCCTTCGACAACGACACCGGCAAACAAATCTACGACACCTCCAACGACCACAACGCCGGTCGCGAGCGCATGGCCATGGGCGTCCTGGGGGCCCTCTACCTCCCCCTCTGCAAGGATGACGCCTTCAAGGCCGACCTCCAGGCCAGCCTCGCCCGCTACGCCGCCTTCGTCGCCCGCGAACTGGAGGACGACACCGGCGTCGTCTACAACAATATCGGCCACCAGAAATACGAACGCCTCTACAACTACCCCTGGGCCGCGCAGCTCCACCTCGACCTCTATCGGGCCACCGGCGACACCCAGCAGCTCGACCGCGCCGTCCGCGTCCTCCGCATGTTTTACCAGCGCGGCGGCACCCGCTATTACGCCATCGGCATTCCCGTCGTCGCGATCCTCTCCGCCCTCGACGACGCCAAGCGCCCCGACGAAAAGGCCGAACTCCTCGCCCTTTTCCGCGCCCATGCCGACGTCATCGCCAAAAACGGTCGCAACTATCCCCCCTTCGAAGTGAATTACGAACAGTCCATCGTCGCCCCCGCCGTCCAGCTCCTCACCGAGGTCTACCTCGCCACCGGCGACAAAGCCTACCTCGATGCCGCCGGGCAGCAGATGCCCTTCCTCGAAGCCTTTGCCGGGCGCCAACCCGACTTCCACCTCTACGAGGTCCCCCTCCGCCACTGGGACGATTACTGGTTCGGAAAGCTCAAACTCTACGGCGACACCATGCCCCACTACTGGAGCACCCTCAACGCCACGGCCTATGCGTACTATGCCAAGGCCACCCGCGACCCCTCCTGGCTCCCGCGTGCCGACGCCATCCTTGCCGCGAACCTTTCCCTCTTCACCCCCGATGGCCGCGCTTCCTGCGCCCACCTCTACCCCCTTACCTCCAACGCCCGCCCCGCCGCCCAAAATGATCCCTGGGCCAACGACCAGGACTGGGCCCTCGTGAACCTCCTCACCGTCCGCACCATCCCCAAACCCTGACCCGCACCTCCCCCATGCAGGCCCCCGCACCCAAGGTTTTGCGTTTTGATTTTGCGTTTACTCCGCCGGAATCACCAGCCGCATCCCCATCGTCCACGCCTGCTGCTCCACCCCGAACCACGCCGCCCGCGCCGCCCGGCAACTCTGCGGAATCGACAGCCAGCTCCCTCCCTTGAGCACCCGCAGGTCCCGCGGCCGCCCCGCCCCGCCCGATGCCCCCGCCTCCGTTCCCTGCTCGCACCACTCCCACACGTTGCCCTGCATGTCGTACAGCCCCCACTGGTTGGGCAGCTTCCCTTTCACCGCGTGTGTCCCCGTCGTTCCGCCCGAGACCGTCTCAAGCTCGTGCAGAATCCGCACGTCGCTCGAATCCCGCGTGTCCTGCGCCTCATCCCAGAACCACCCCATGTCCTTCAGCCGTCCCGTCCCCGCATACATCGCCTTCGTCCCCGCCCGGCACGCATACTCCCACTCCGCATCCGTCGGCAGCCGCGCACCCACCCCCAGCGCCCGCAGAAAGTTCACCGCGTGCGCATAACTCACACTGTCCACCGGCAACGTCGCCCCCTTGAAGTGCGAGGGGTTGTCTCCCTTGCCCATCACCCCTTCCCACATTGCCTGCGTCACTTCCGTCTCGCTGATCCAGAACCCCTTCGCGATCGTCACCGGCTGCAGGATCGGCTCGCCCGGCAAACGGCCCCATTCCTCCTTCGACGACCCCATCGCAAACTGCCCCGGCGCCGCCCAGCGGAACCGCTGCACCACCCCGCCCGCCTTTAAATCAAACCAGTTCCCATACAGGTCCTGCCCGAAGTCCGTCGCAAATCCCACCGGCTTTACCCCCGCCGGCCATGCCTGTGGCCGCGACCGCAGCTCCCCATACTTCGCCAGGTATTCGCGCACCACGGCCTGGTCCAGGGCCCCCACTGCGTTCGCTCCCGCCCCCGCCAGCGTCCGCATCAACCCCGCCTGCTTGTCCGCTGCGTTCCAGTCCCGACGCAACACCGCCGCATTGAGAACCTCCACAGCCTCCAGCGCCCGCTCGCGCGCATCATATTCCTTGTTGCTCGGCGTCACTTCCACCTGGTACCCCCCGATCCGTTCCGGATCCGTCAGCACCTCCCGGATCGTCCACACCATCCCCGCCGTCGTCCCCGCGCCCCGCCCTTTCATCGCTTCCTTCAACCGGGCAATCGCCGGCTCGCGCTGCTTCGCGGCCAGCTCGCGCGCCAGCTTCAGCCACGGCTCCCGGTCCACACCCCCCACCGCCATCTGCTCCTCGATCAACCGGTTCGCCTGCTTGAACAGCCCCGCCGCCGACAGTTTCGCAATCTCCTCCCGCACCTCCATCTTCGCCGGCGCCCCGCCGCCCGCCAGCGTGTCATCAAAAAACGCCGCCACCGTCTGGTTCAATTTCGCCTCATCCACCGCCCGCCCGCCAAGCCCCGCCCCGCTCGTCTCCTCATACAGCGCCGACGCCACCCCCGCCCGCCGCAGCGTCTCCGCAAAAATCAAATGCATCGCCCGGTTCTGATCGCTCGCCAGCGTCACCATCAGCACCGCCGGCGACGTCGGCCGCACGTAATTCACCGCCGATGCCCGCCGCGCCGCATCCGCCGCCGCCTTCGGATTGTCCCCGAAAAGCTGGTACGCCGGCGATCCCGGCACATTCACCGATTCATCGCCATACAGCTCCGCGTTCCGCCAGTCCGTCGTTCCCCCAAACAAACACAGCGACCGGATCGCCGCCGATTCCTTCGGATAATCCCCCAGCGCGCCATTCAAAGCCCCCTGGTCGGCCGTCATCGCCAGCAACGCCGCGATCGACGCCCCGTTCCCCGCCGCCCACACCCCGATCCGCTCCGGATCAAACCCGTTGGCCACCGCCGTCCCGCGCACCCACCGCACCGCTGCCTTCGCCGCCTGCAGGTCCCCCGGAAACCGCGAGAACGCCTGCACATTCGGCGCCTCGTCCGGCAGATACCCCGCATACACCAGCCCATACCCCTTCCCCAAAAGCTGCAACGCCACCCCCGTCGGCGCCTCCCGCTTCGTCCCGATCCGCAACAGCACCGGCAACGCCCGCCCATCCCCCGCCGTCGGCACATAACTGTCCAGCTTCAACTGCGACCCATCCCCCCGCTTCGCATACACCACCCCCCGCTTCACCTGCACCCCCGCCGGCAGACCCTCCTCCTGCCCAAACGCCATCCCGCAAACCCCCGCCACCACCAATGCCATCACACCCGCCATCCACTTCCGCATGCCATCACGCCCCTAACTGCAAAGCAACTTCACTTCCCCCCTTAAACCCCATCGGTTCAGCGGCCGTTCCCCACGTCTAACCCCGCGTCAACGCCGCCGGCTTGGGCACCGGCGGTGGACCGCCCACCGTCCCCCGCGGCTGCAGGATGCTCTGCAGCGGATGCCCGATCGCAATCATGATCCCCGCCCGGTACCGCTCCCCCGTGATCAACAACACGAACAACCCCACCAGCGGCCACACAATGAACCGCCCCACCACCAGCCACGCATGCAGCGGATAAGTCGGCTCCCCGTGAACCACGTGCGGCCCGATGAACCGCAGCAATTCCGCATACGAGTAGATCACCCCGGGTATCGGAAATTCCCGCGCAAAATACTGCCACGGCAAAAACATGAACATCAGCAGCACCGACCAGATCAGCGACCGCGTGATCTGCGCCACCCCCGGCGCCTGCGCCACCAGCATCACCAGCAGCGTGATAAACACGATGATCACCTGGCTCGATACCGCAATCAGTGAACACAATTGCGTCACCGGCACCACCATCGTGTACGTCACGTCCCATTGGGGCCGCACGTTCAGCCGCCGGCTTTGGGCCGTCCCCGGAAAAAACGGCACCGCCCCCTGCGTCGCCGGTCCCATTACCGGGGCCGTCGCCGCCACCTCCTGCACATATTCCGGACGCATCGACATGTACGGCTGCTGCGTCCAATACAACAACGCAAACCCGACAAATTGCCACACCACGCACGCCAGCAGCCAGAACCCCAGCCACCCCCGGGCCGTGCGCAACGTCCGCAATGACACGCCATAATCGCTATAAGGATGAACCGGTGAAGGCATCCGACACAAACCTCCTGCCATTTGCCGATACAGTGTAGTGCACCCTCCCCTCCGGGGAAACAGTCCGCACCCCCCCTTCGCACTCCCGCCTTTCGGCGGCCCCCCCCGCAACCTTCCCCGCCCTCCCTCGTTCTACCCCCCAACAGGAGACCGCCTATGAATACCCACCGCCTGCTGCTCCCCCTCCTCCTCCTCAGCACCGCCGCCATCGCCGCCACCCCCGAACCCTCCGCGCCCCCCGCCCTGGGCATCCAGGCCCCTGAACTCTCCGCCGTCACCCTCGACAACAAGCCCCTCCACCTCCTCGACCTCCGCGGCAAGCCCGTCGTTCTCGAGTTCGGCTCCGCCACCGAACCCATGTTCCGCGCCCGCGCCAAGGCCGTCGAAGACCTCGCCAAAAAATATGGCGACAAGGTCACCTTCCTCGTGCTCTACACCAAAGAAGCCCACGCCGCCGACACGCCCGACGCCCTCGACCTCAACACCGATGAAGGCTACTCCTTCGCCCAGCCCACCAGGCTTGACGAACGCATCGCCCTCGCCAAACAAACCGCCGACCGCCTCCACCTCCCCGCCTCCCGCATCGCCGTCGACCAGTGGAACAACTTCTCCTCCAAAATCTACGGCAACTACCCCAACATGACCTTCGTCATCGACGCCAAGGGCAACCTCCAGGCCGGTTACCCCTGGATGGACACCGGCAAACTCGTCCCCGCCCTCGACGCCCTCCTCGCCGGCAAGCCCGTCCCCTCCGACGTCCGCGGCCATACCCGACAGGCCGCCCCCGACGGCTCCGACATCATGAACATGTCCCTCGACATGACCAACACCCGCGGTCCCCAGGGCCTCGGTGTGCTCCTCGACCGCCTCTCCCTCACCAACCAACAGAAAACCACTCTCTACCCCGCCGTCGCACAGTTCTTCAGCGACCTCCGCCAGTTCCGCGGCATCCCCGCCAATGGTGCCGCCCCCGCCGCCGCCGGTGAAGCCAGCGTCTCCCCCGAAGAGTATCAAAAGATGATCGAAAACCTCCGCACCTCCGCCCACAACCTCGATGTCGTCGCCAAACAAACCCTCCCCGACGCCGACTATCAAAAAATGATGACCCTCCTCCAGCAAGGCCCCCAAATGAAACGCTTCTTCAGCGCCGACCTCCCCGCCAAGTAACGCAGGCATCCTGCCCGCATATCGGCCGCAGCCGATCCAACCGTTTTGCGTTTTGCGTTTTGAGTTTCCAAACCTAAACTCGCTCAAATGCCCCGCCCGATCCACCCCCACGCTCTCCGCCTCCTCGCCCTCCTCCGCACCCCCGACTTCCCCCGCGCCCAAGCCCTCCTCCAGAAAGCCATCGACACCCACTCCCCCGAATGGACCTACCTCCGACTCCTCATGCCCGCCGTCCACATCGCCGGCGAGCTCTTCGTCAACGGCACCCTCGACGGCCCCACCTGCGACCGCGTCACCAATGACCTCTTCTCCCTCATGGAAATCACCCGCCGGCAGCTCCCCCGCCAACCCCGCCTCCACAAAAAACTCTTCGCCACCCACCTCCCCGGTTTCGTCCACTCCGTCGGCTTCACCGCCATCTGCCACTGGCTCGACCGCGACGGCTGGGACATCACCCGCCCCCTCCCCGTCCCCCCACTCGAAGACCTCGCCGCCCAGATCCTCGCCGCCAACCCCGACCTCCTCGCCATCTCCTGCTCCCTCCCCAAACACATCCTCCACGCCCGCCGCCTCATCACCGCCCTCCGCTCCCGCCACTTCCCCGCCCCCATCTGGATCGGCGGCCTCCCCCTCAACGCCAACCCCAACCTCTTCCCCCGGTCCGGCGCCGACCACACCGCCCCCGACATCCTCTCCTTCACCCGCACCCTCGCCAAAGAATGCACCTACGAAACCGCCACCCCCCCAAAACTCACCTGACCCCCGAACGATTCCACCCCCTCCGCCACCATCCTCAAGCGCCCTGTTAACCGCTGATCAAAGATCAGCGCGTGGACAAGGGGGGTTCAACACCCCCCTCGTCCATCCGAGCCGCACAAAGCCCTCCTCCCTCACCCCCCACGCTCGCCCAAGGTTTTGAGTTTTGCCTTTTGCGTTTTGAGTTTCGAACGCTCCCCCGCAAACACCCCCACCGCCACCACCGCCAACCCCACCTGCCCGGCCGCAAACCACCCCATCGCCGGCCCCATCCCCGCCCGCGCCAGCCATCCGAACAGCAAGCTCCCGCACCCAAACCCCGCAAACAGCGAGAACGTGTTCAACCCCATCGCCCGCCCCCGCCGCGCCGGATCCAGCATCGTCGCCAGCCCCGCCAGCAGCGGATGGCTCATGTCGAACCCCAGCGACAACACCGTGATCGCCATCGCCGCCACCCACAACGGCACCCGCAGCGCCAGCACCCCCGCCGTCAACGCCGCCACCGCCATCCCCAGCGGAATCATCCGCGACCGCCCTTGCCGATCCACTACCGCCCCGATCAACGGCCCGCACAAAAACCCCGGCACCCCATACCCCAAAAGCGCCAACCCAATCCCCACCTCGCCCAACCCATACCGCTCCACCAGGTACGCCCCCAGCCACGTGAACACCCCCGAATGAAACACCCCGTTCAAAAAAATGTACGCATACGTCCGCTGCGCCCGCCAGGTCGACAAAATGTGCACGTAATCCCGCGCCAACCCCACGCTCCCCTGCCCGCCACTCCGCGCCGCCTGCACTGCCTTCAGCGCCGGCGACAGCCGCAGCGCATACAAAAACAACCCCGTCCCCGCCGCCCCGGTGATCACGAACAGCCCCCGCCACCCGACCACCGGCGCCAGCAATCCCCCCAGCGTCGAACCAAGCGCCCCGCCGCCCGCAATCGCCCCGAAAATCCACCCGATCGCCCGCCCGCGCTCCTCCTCCCCAAACAAATCCCCCGCCAGCGACAAACTGATCACCGCGATCCCCACGTTCAGCCCCCCCGACACCGCCCGCAGCGCAATCAGCGCCCCCATCGACGGCGCCAGCGCCATCGCCACGCTGCACACCGCAAACCCCAGCATCGATCCAAACAACACCACCCGCCGCCCCACGCGATCCGTCAACACCCCCACCACCAGCGCCCCCGCCGCATACGGCAACGTATACGCCGGCACCAGGTACCCCACCACCTGCTCACTCGTCGCAAACGCCCGCGCCAAAAACGGAATCAGCGGCGCCACCATGTACGTCTGAAAAAACAGCAGAAATATGGATGCACACGCCGTCCACAACACCCGCCGCGCCGGAACCCCCTCCCCACCCACCGCAACGTCCATCATGCCAACCCACAACACCCAAAGCCATCAACACCCACCTCCTCCGCCACACCCCCAAATTGTACCCGCAAGCCCCCGCTCGCAACCCCCCCCACCGGCTTTCAGCGGTTGGCCTCGGCCAACCCCTCCGTCCTCCATCCCTCCGCACCAGCCCTACGTGCCCACGCCAATACAAAAACCTCGACGCCCCCTCCAAAACCCCATAATCGCAATCCACCAGCAAGCGCTCATCCACCCCTCTCGTCAACAGCGCTCCCAAGGCCAGCCCCCCCTCCTCGCTCAACTGCTCTTGAGCGCCCAGTAAACCAACACCGGCTGCAGGAACAGCCGCGCCAGCCGCTTCCCATCCGTGTCCAGCCCAAACGCGTCCCGCCGGTGCACATACTGCGACACGTTCCCCGGAAACACCCCCACAAAAAATCCCGCCGCCACCCGCCCCACCGCCTTCCGCTGTGCCGGACCTGCGAGCACCAGCGCGCTCCCCAGCGCAATCTCCGCCACCCCCGACAGCACCACCGTCGTATCCTTCTCCAGCGGAACCCAGTCCGGCACCTGCGCCCGAAACGCCCGCCGCGCAAACGTCAAATGACTCACCCCCGCAAAAATCAAACTGCTCCCCAAAAGCCTGCGTGCAATAGTTTTCATGTCCGAGTCGTTCATGCTCCTACGCTAGGCGCACA
>JBEHXY010000046.1:0-14805 GCA_048498455.1 Planctomycetota bacterium
GGGTGCATGGTCGATTCCGATCACACCTGTCCGAATTGCCGCGAGGGGCTCGAACAGTTCTGCCCGAACCTCACGCTCACCTACAACTTTCCGGACAAGCACAAGACCGCGCCAGTGACGTACGGCGGCTATTCGGACAGCATCGTCGTCAATGAGCGTTTCGTGCTGCACGTGCCGGCGAATCTGAGCCTCGCCGGGGCGGCGCCGCTGCTGTGCGCGGGGATCACCACCTATTCGCCGATGCGGCACTGGGATGTCACCAAGGGCAAGAAGGTGGGCGTCGTCGGGCTCGGCGGGCTGGGACACATGGGGGTGAAGTTCGCCCACGCCCTGGGCGCGCACACCGTCGTCTTCACCACCTCGCCGGGGAAGAAGGAGGACGCCTTGCGCCTGGGCGCGGACGAAGTCGTTCTCTCCCGCGATGCCAACGAGATGGCCAGGCATGTCGGGTCGTTCGATTTCATCCTCGATGCGGTCTCGGCGAATCACGACATCAACGCTTACATCAACCTGCTGGCCCGGGATGGCAATCTCACGCTGGTGGGCGCGCCGGACAAGCCGCTGGCCGTCTCCGCTTTCGGGCTGATCATGGGACGCCGCAGCCTGTCGGGCTCGCCGATCGGCGGCATTCCGGAGACGCAGGAGATGCTCGATTTCTGCGGGCAGCACAACATCACCTCCGACGTGGAGGTCATCGCGATCCAGCAGGTGAACGAGGCGTATGAGCGGCTGCTGAAGTCGGACGTGAAGTACCGCTTCTCGATCGACATGGCGTCGCTGAAGTCGGAGTGATCTTTTGCAAGGAGCGGCCATGCGACCGCACATCATCTGTCACATGCTTTCGTCGCTGGATGGCCGGATCGACGGCGCGGTCCTGGCCAACGTGATGAACCGGGGCGAGTACGAGGCGACCGGCGCGCTGCTCAAGGGCGATGCGTGGGTGTGCGGCCGCACGACGATGGAGCAGCATTTTGCGGAGCCGGGGCCGTTTGTCCCGGCTTCGCGCGCTCCCGCCGGTCCGCAGCCGGTGTTCGTCGCCCGCCGCGCGGCATCGTATGCGGTGGCGGTCGACACGCACGGGAAACTGCGCTGGGCCAGCGGCGATCTTGCCGGCGATCACCTGATCTGCGTGGTGAGCGAGGAGGTGTCGGCAGATTATCTGGCGACGCTTCGGGAGAAGCAGATTTCGTACATCGTTTCCGGGCGGTCGTCGGTGGACCTGGTGGATGCTGTCGGGAAGCTGGGCGATGCGTTTGGCATCCGCACGCTGCTGCTGGAAGGCGGCGGGCACATCAACGGGGCGTTTCTCGAGGCCGGCCTGGTCGACGAGGTGAGCCTGCTGCTGGCGCCCGGAATCGACGGACGCCGCGGCATGGCGACGGTGTTCGATGGCGTCGGTGCGGCGAAGCAGCAGGCGACGCGCTTGAAGTTGCAGTCGCTGGAACGACGGGAGAACGACACCTTGTGGCTTCGCTATGACGTCGAACGGGATTCCGAAAATCAGGCAAGGAGTTGAATGATGAAGACACGCGCACTTGGAAAAAGTGGTTTGCAGGTTTCGGCGCTGGGGCTGGGCTGCATGGGGCTGAGTTTTGGTTACGGTCCGGCGGTCGACAAGGAGCAGGGGATCTCGCTGATCCGCTCGGCGTTCGATCTGGGCGTCACGTTCTTCGACACGGCAGAGGCATATGGGCCCTATGCCAACGAGGAACTGCTGGGTGAGGCGCTGGCGCCGGTGCGCGACCGGGTGGTCATCGCCACCAAGTTCGGTTTCAAGAACGGCAAGCCGGCGGAGGGGCTCGACAGCCGTCCGGAAACGATCCGGGCGGTGACGGAGGCTTCGCTGCGGCGGCTGCGGACGGATCGGATTGACCTGTTGTATCAGCATCGCGTGGATCCGAGCGTGCCGATGGAGGAAGTGGCGGGCACGGTGAAGGAGCTGATCGGGGCGGGGAAAGTGAAGCATTTTGGGATGTCCGAGGCGGGCGTGAAGTCGATCCGCCGCGCGCACCAGGTGCAGCCGGTGGCGGCGCTGCAGAGCGAGTATTCGCTGTGGTGGCGTGAGCCGGAGCAGGAGATTCTGCCGACGCTGGAGGAGCTGGGGATCGGGTTTGTGCCGTTTAGCCCTTTGGGGAAGGGCTTTCTGACGGGGGCGATTCAGCCCGGCACGAAGTTCGACAGCAGTGATTTTCGGAATGTGGTTCCGCGGTTTTCGCAAGAGAATCGCAAGGCGAACCAGGTGCTGGTGGAGCTGCTGGGACAGATCGCGGCGCGGATGAAGGTGACGCCGGCGCAGATTGCGCTCGCGTGGCTGCTGGCGCAGAAGCCGTGGATCGTGCCGATTCCGGGAACGACGAAGCTGCACCGGCTGGAGGAGAACATGGGGGCGGCGGCGGTGGAGCTGTCGGCGGAGGATCTGCGGGACATCGAGGGGGCGCTGGCAACGATCGCGGTGCAGGGGGAGCGGTATCCGGCGCATTTGCAGCGGAATGTCGACCGGTGAGAAGGAGCGGGGAGAGGCCGGGATGTTATTTTGGTGCAGGGCGGGTGGTGGCCCGGGCGGCCTGGAGTTCGCTGCGCGCGGATTCGAGGTCGGCGCGGAAGTTGGGGTTGGCGTTGAGGGTGTGGAGGAGGTTGGTGGCGAGGGCCCGGCCGGCGGTGATGTCGGAGGGGAAGTGCATGCCGGCGATGACGCGGTCGAAGCCGAGCTGCTGGCCGCGGGCGAGGAGCGGGTCCTTGAGATCGGGGAGCAGGTTGGCGAGGACCATGGCGTACATGGCGGAGCGGGCGCCGTGGCCGGAGGGATAACCGGGATCGGTTTCGTCGAAGAGGGGTTTGACGCGGTGCTGCGGGTCGGCGTCGGCGGGGCGCGGGCGGTTGAAAAGCTGCTTGGTGGCGTTGTTGGCGGAGTTGGTGAGGAGGTCGACTTTCTGGAGGAAGGCGGCGGTTTTGGGGAGTTTTTCGGCGGTGAACCAGGGGCCGACGACGGGGGTGAAGGCGTCCATCGTGAGGATGTTGCCATCGCGGGCGCGGGCGATCTGCTCGGGGGTGCGGGATTGCTGGAGCTGGAGCACGAGGGCGAGTTCGGCCTGGACTTCTTCGGAGCTCACGGCGGCAGGGGCGGGCACGAGGCTGGAGAGCTCCAGGGTGGGCGCCGGCGCGGGGGCGTCGGCGGCGAGGCAGGCAAGGGTGGTGAGGAGGAGGAGGTTGCGAGACTTCATAGGGGACTCCTGTTGACGATGAGAGCATAGCGGGAAAAGCGGTTGGGGGTAGAATCGGGGGATGGGTATTCCTGGGCAATTTATGATGGAGGGGTTGGGGGTGCGGGTGGTGCGGCGGCTGCAGGAGCGGGGGTATGCCGCGTATTTTGCGGGGGGGTGCGTGCGCGACTGGGTGATGGGGCGGGAGCCGAAGGATGTGGACGTGGCGACTTCCGCGCGGCCGGAGGAGGTGGCGGGGCTGTTTCCGCGGAGCCAGATGGTGGGGGCGGCCTTCGGGGTGGTGTTGGTGAAGGAGAGGAAGGAACAGGTGGAGGTGGCGACGTTTCGGGCGGATGGGACGTATTCGGATGGGCGGCATCCGGACGCGGTGCGGTTCACGACGGCGGAGGAGGATGCGCGGCGGCGGGATTTCACGTGCAATGGGTTGTTTTTTGATCCCGTCGCGAAGGTGCTGCATGACTTTGTGGGGGGGCAGAAGGATATTGAGGGGAAGGTGCTGCGGGCGATCGGGGAGGCGAAGGCGCGGTTTGGCGAGGACCATCTGCGGATGCTGCGGGCGGTGCGATTTGCGGCGCGGCTGGGGTTTGCGATCGAGGCGGGGACGCGGGCGGCGATGGAGGAATTGCAGGGGAAAATCGCGGGGATCTCCCGGGAGCGGATCGGGGAGGAGGTGCGGATGATGCTGGAGCATCCGACGCGGGCGGCGGCGATGGAAACGCTGGCGCAGTTTCCGGTGATGTTTCGGGAGGTCATGGGGTTTGGGGCGCCGGCGGGGGGTGGGTTTGCGGTGCTTTCGAATTTGCCCGGTGGGGGGGTGAAGCGGGATGTCGCGCTGATGGCGCTGGTGCGGGATGTGGTGAATGCGGCGGGTGGGAGCAAGGCGGAGATGGGCGGGCTGGTGCGCGGACTGCGGGGGCGGTTGATGCTGAGCAACGAGGAGACGGAGGCGCTGGGGTGGCTGGCGGAGAAGTGGCCGGTGGTGGAGGGGTGGGAGGATTTGAGCAAGGCGGCGACGAAGCGGTTGATGGCGGACAAACATTGGCCGGCGCTGGAGATGTTGTGGCGGGCGGATCCGGTGAATGGGGAGGAGGTGCTGGCGTTTTCGGAGCGGGTCGAGAGTTTGCGCGAGGAGGGGGTGGCGCCGGCGCCGTATGTGACGGGGGAGGTGTTGATCCGGCTGGGGGCGCGGCCGGGGCCCTTGTTCAAGGGGTGGCTGGAGGCGTTGTACGATCGGCAATTGGAGGGGGAGTTTGCGGATCGAGAGGCGGCGCTGGCGGCGGCACGGGGGGTGGTGGGGGGCTGAGGAATAGTGAATAGTGAATGGGGCTGGTCGGGTGCGGGTCTCGGGAGAGGGGAACCCGAAGACGCAAAGGCGCGGCATGGCGCTTATTGGGGGCGCGTGGTCGTGGATGGCGGTGCAGGGGACGGGGTGTTGGTGAGCATGGCGCCGCGGTCGATGAACCAGATGGCGGCGCAGGCCAGAGTGAGGAGGAGGGCGAGCAGGAAGATGCGGGCGGCGCGGCGGGCGCGGGGGCGGGAGAGGCCGGCGTCGAAGGCGGGGGTGGGCCGGGGGTCGGGGCGTTGATGAGGGGCGGGGTTGGTCATGGCGGAAGTTTAGCGGATGGAAAAGAGCGAGGCACGCCGGGTGGGGCGTGCCTCGCGCGGGTAAACATGGGATGTGAGAAACCCGTTACCAGGGGGTGGTGACGTTGGCTTCGCTGCGGCTGACGGGGAGGGCAGCGGGGGCGCTGACCGGGGTGCTCACGGCGCGGGCGGCGGGGATCATGGGAGCGACCGGAGCGACCGGCGCGGCGCTGGAGGTGGAGCGGGCAGCGGGGGTGCGCGCGGCGGGGGCGGCGGTTGCGCCCTTGCGGCGCTGCTGCTGGAGCCAGGTGAAGAGTTCGGGAGAGGCGTAGGCGGTTTCCCAGCAGTCGTGCCCGACGGCGGTGTAGACGGTCATCTGGGCGTCGGCGCCCATGCTTTTGAGCTTGGAGACCATGCCGGTGTCGTTCCACACGCCGGCGAACATGTCCATGGAGTTGTGGTAGGAGCGGATGGGCATGTCCTTGAGGCGTTCGGCGTCTTTGCCATCGGAGGCGGAGGAGCCCATCGGGACGAGGGCGGCGAAGCGTTCCTTGTACTTGGCGCCGATGGCCCAGGTGCCATAGCCGCCGGTGGAGAGGCCGGTGAGGGAGACGCGGTCGGCGTCGACGGAATATTTGCGGGAGACTTCATCGAGGATGGCGATGACGTCGGTGGCGGATTCGGAGTTTTCGTTCCAGCCGCCGTCGGGAGACTGCGGGAAGATGCAGATGAAGGGGAAGTTTTCAGCGCGGTCGGCGACGAAGGGCGCGAGACCGACGCGGAGCGGCGCCTTGGCGTCGTTTCCGCCTTCGCCCATGCCGTGGAGGAAGATGATGACGGGGTATTTGTTGGCGGGGTTGTAGTTCAAGGGGACGAAGAGGCCGTACTGGCGGTGACGGTCGCCGCGGACGAGGGTGGGTCGGGAGAAGCCGCGGCCGTCTGCCTGGGCGCCGACCTTGAAGGCGGTGTCACGGGCACCGTTGCACCCGGTGAGTGCGGACATGCCGGTGAGGAGGAGGCCGGAGGTAAGGGCGGCCAGGAGGATACGGTTCATGTGCTGTCTCCGCGCAAGGGGTAAGAGGTGACACTGCCGAAGGGATTTTTATCGGCAGAAGGGGGCCGGGAGCATCGACGGAATGCCGATGGGTGGAAAAAATGTTTACTGCTGGGCGGGGGGGATTTTACAGGAAGGGGTAGGTCTGAGAAAATAGGGCTTTACGGAATTTTTTCGAAGGTAAGAAAAATGTCTGAGACGACCGCCGCTGTAAACCCCGTCAATCCGCCCGCCCCTGCCGTTCCGACGCGTCCGGGGTATGGTTCGCCGGCAGCTCAGCCGTCGGGGGCACGTGGGGGGGCAACGCCGGTGCGGCGGCAGTATGTGTCGTTTGTGTTTTACAAGCTGATGCCGGAGTTTCGGCGGTTGCCGCTGGAAAAGCAGCAGGAATTGCTCAATGGTCTTGTTGAGCTGGTGGAGGGGCAGGGGAAGGTGGCAGGCACGAACGAGCAGAAAATGATCCTGCTGACCTACTCGTGCGTGGGGACGCGGCCGGACGTGGACCTGATGTTCTGGCGGATTGCCTTCAACCTGGACGACATCCAGGCGTTTGCGGCGGCGGTGAACCGGCTGCCGCTGGCGGGGTACCTGACAACGCCCCACTCGTTTCTGGCGCAGACCAAGCGGTCGACCTACATCGACAAGCTGGATCCGTCGCACGATGAATCCCGGACGGTGATCAAGCCGGGGAAACACAAGTATGTCTTCGTGTATCCGTTTGTGAAGAAGCGGGAGTGGTACCTGCTCTCGAAGCACACGCGGCAGGGGATCATGGACGAGCACATCGAGATCGGGAACAAGTACCAGAGCGTGCGGTTGAACACGACCTATTCGTTCGGGCTGGACGACCAGGAATTTGTGGTGGCGTTTGAGACCGAATCGCCGGGGGACTTTCTGGACCTGGTGCAGGAGCTGCGGGAGAGCGAGGGGAGCCGCTACACGGAGCGCGACACGCCGATTTTCACGGCGGTGCAGGTGCCGGTGCGGGAACTGGTGAAGCAACTGGCGGGGGTGTGAGGATCAGGACGCTCGCTTGGCACGACGTGTCGTTCGGGATCGCTTGGCGGTGCTACGCGCGCGTGATGCGATCTTGGGCTTTTGGATTTCGCCGGCGTTGATGGCCGCCTGGAAGCGTTCTCCCGCGAGGCGTGCGCGTTCGGCGAGCTTGTCGATATCGTGACCGACTTCGTTGTCGATCGCCTGACGAATGGCCCGCACGTCGTCGACGATGGAAGGTCCGAGGCGGTCTATAGGAGGCTTCGTCTTTTTCATGGGTACTGCTCCTGAATGAAGACGTCGGGCCTACGAAGGCGCGGCGGTAGGCACCCATATTGTAAGCACACAACCTAGCAGATGGCGCTGCTTGTTCTCGTTGGCGAGGTGAGCGACGTTCCACGTCAGCAACACGTCCATTTGTGCGAGCGTGGCGATGGCAACATGCAAGGCATCACCAGCAAGATTGCGGGGCATAACGAGGTGATCCACAAACACTTTGGCGAGGGCGTTCGCGGCCGGCGTGCTGGAAAGCCGGCCGTAAGTGGAGGCCAGGGCAAGCGCCTCGTTGCGGCGTGGATAGGTGGGAGCGCTTAATTCCAGTACGACGGAGTCGGAGACAAACAATTCATGGGATTTGCTGTAGTTTTCAAGCAAATCAAGCGTAAGCGCGTGTTCGTATAGGGAGCGCAACGTTTTTCGGTTGGTGACGGCGGAACTGATGATAGTGGTTTCGAGATAGAGTTTGGCCATACGAAAGCGTCGCCGGAGCATGCACGCCAGATTACGACAACGCTTTGGGTGAAGGGGGGGTGGGGAGGGATTTCTGGGGGGCGGGGGCAGGGCTGGCGGTGATGACTTGGTGGCCGAGGCGGACGCCGACGATGGTGAGGTCGTCGAGAAGGGGTTTGCTGCCGGCGAATTTTTTGACGTCGTCGACGATGGCCTTGAGGCGGGCGTCGGGGGTCACGCGGGGCCCGCCGGAGTGGCCGACGACGGTCATGAGGCGTTCGAGGCCGTATTGCTGGCCGCTGTCGGCTTCGGCTTCGATGACGCCATCGGTGTAGAGGATGAGGGCGGCGCCGGCGGAGGCGATGAAGCCTTCGGTGGCGTATTTTTCGGTGGGATCGACGCCCAGGACGAGGCGGGGCTCGATTTCCATCGGGACGAGCTGGCCGTCGCGCTGGAGCAGGGGAGCGGGGTGGCCGGCGGTGCCGATTTCCACGGTGCCGGTGGCAGGGTCGATGACCACGACCAGCATGGTGACGAACTGGCCGCGGAAGTTCTGGGTGCAGAGCTGCTTGTTGACGACGCCGAGGCAGCGTGCGGGGTCGTGGGTGTGCTGCAGGGCCATCTTTACCAGGAGCTGGGTGGTGGCCATGAGGAAGGCGGCGGCCATGCCGTGGCCGGTGACATCGCCGATGACGACGGCGACCTTTCCGCCCTCGAGGGAGAACCAGTTGTAGAAGTCGCCGGAGATGTGGCTGGCGGGGAGGTTGACGGCGGCGACGTCGACGCCTTCGGGGACCTCGTCGGGGCCGGGGAGCCAGGCGAGCTGGATGTTGCGGGCCTGTTCGAGCTCGCGCGTGAGGACTTCGTGGCGGGCGCGTTCGAGCTTGACGCGGCTGCGGATCATGAAGACGGAGGTCGAAAAGAGGATGCCGGCGACGGAGACGGAGACGAAGACCGCCCACCAGAGGGCGGAGCCGAAGACCTTGTTGACGAGGCTGTCGGCTTCGCTCAGGGGGGACATGGCCATGACGGTCCACTGTTCGCCGCCGGGGAGTTTGACGCGGTCGAAGGCGACGATGCGGTCTTCGAGGGCGGCGCGTTCGGCGCCGGGTTTGGCGGGGATGGCGCGCCAGCCCTTGGGCTGATCGCCGGAGATGAAGGGGGAGACCTCGGAGCGGGTGTCGGTGGGGAGCGCGTCGAGGAAATTGGCGCCGACCCAGCGGGGGTTGATGGTGACGAGGACATCCCCATCGTGCTGCACGAGGACGGCGTTGACGACGTGGGCGGCGCTGGCGGCGTGGGGATCGTGGAGGAGCGAATCGGTGCTGGGGGTTTCGGCCTGGTTGAGGGGATCGAAGAAATCTTCCTTGATGGAATCGATGGGGACGACGGCGACGATGGTGCGGGCGCCCTGGCGCATCTGCAGATTCTGGAGGTTGGGCCGGGTGGTGGGGCCGGCGGGTGAATTGGCGTTGCCCGGCTGGTTGCCGCGATTGCCGCGGCCGCCGCGGCCGGCGCGCTGGCCGCCGTAGGGACCGCCGCGGTTGCCGCCCTGGGGATCGAATCCGCGGCCGCCGTCACGTCCGCCGAAACCGTCGGGCGGGGGGCCGCCGAAGCCATCGGGTCCACCGGGTCCACCGGGTCCACCGAAGCCGCGGCCTTCGAACCCGGGCGGCGGTTCGCCGTTGGGTCCGGGCGGGGGCATTCCTTCGGCGGGTCCATCGATGGGGCCGTTGGGAGCGATGCCCTGGGCCTCGGGCGGCGCCGGGGGAGGCCCGCCATCGAGGCCGGCTTGCTCGGGCGGGGGCGGACCGCCGGGTCCGCCGCCGCGGCCATTGTCGGGGCGGTACACCTGTCCTTCGGGGGTGACGAGTTCGATTTCGGAGGCGGGGAGGGCGAGGAGGTGATAGCCGCTGATGGTCGCGCCGGCGATGCCGGGGTTGCCGCGGCGGAAATCGCTGACGGAGGGCTCGGTGAGTTTTTTGAACCAGTCGAGGCGTTCGCTGGTGATCTTGGCGGCGAGGGCCCTGGAGGCTTCGTTGACCGCCCGGGTGTCCTGGGGATAGGCGCGGCGGACTTCGCCATTTTCATCGACCATGAAGAGTGCCGAGACGCGCCCCTTGAGCTGGAGCCAGAGGGCGTCGAGGTATTGCGGCTGGACGTCGACACGTCCCTCGGCGAGGGGGTTGGCGCGGGGGAAGCCGCGACCGCCGCCGCGGTTTCCGAGGGCGGCGAGTCCGCCGGGACGCCGCGGGTTGTTGTCGTTGCGGCCGGCGGGCGCGGTGGTGGCCGAAACGGGATCAGCGGCAAGGGCGGCGGCAAGGGCGGCGGCGGGGGCGGTGGCGGCGCCGGGCTGGGTGGCGGCTTGCGTGGCGGCCGCGGCTTTGGCCTGGCTGCTGATGAGCAGCTCGAGGTCGGAGAGGATTCCCTGGTAGTGGGTTTCGATGGCGGCGGCGGTTTGCTGGGCGACGAGGGCTAGGCGGTCGGCGCTTTGTTCCTGGGCCTGGGCGCGGGCGGACGTGTAGACCTGGTGGGCGCCCAGGATGACGCCCAGCACGACGACCGCGATCAGCAGCAGGTGCAGCAGGAGCACCTTGGTGGCGAAGCGTCTGACAGCATCGAGCATACGAACTCTCTAAGGGGCTCTTGTGACCGGCAAAATCCTGACGGGCCGGTGCCGGGCGATCTAACGGGCCGCACCACCGGTGGAGGCCGCGGACCGAGCGGGTCCGCTCCTTAGTTGCCGCGCGGGGCACAAAACTTCCCCGGGGTTACTCCGACTCGCCGCTTTTTCCGGAAATGGGGTCTGCAGGGGTCGCGGCGGGGGTATCGGCAGCGCCGAGCTGACGTGCGGCCTTCAGGTAGCCTTCATAATTGGCGCGCATTTCGACGAGCGAATCGCCGGCGAATTTCTCGATCATGGCGCGGGCGATCTCAAAAGCAACGACATTTTCCATGACGACGCCGGCGGCGGAAATGGCGGAAATATCGGAACGTTCCCAGCCGGCCTCGGAGGCTTCCTTGGTGCGGAGGTCGATGGAGGCCAGGGGTTTGCCGAGGGTGGAGATCGGCTTCATGGCGCCGCGGACGACCACGGGCTGGCCGTTGGTCATGCCGCCCTCGAGGCCGCCGGCGTTGTTGGTTTTGCGGGTGAAGCCCAGCGACGGGGAGTTGACGCGCGCGGGGTCGAAGGCGATTTCATCGTGAACCTTGGAGCCGGGCCGGCGCGCGACTTCGAAGCCCAGGCCGATCTCCACGCCCTTGAAGGCCTGGATGCCCACGACGGCGGCGGCGATCCGGGAGTCGAGGCGGCCGTCCCAGGTGAGGCAGGAGCCCAGGCCCACGGGGCAGCCGAAGACGTGGCATTCGACGATGCCGCCGGCGGTGTCCTTGGCGATTTTCTGCTGGTTGATGAACTCGCGCATGGCGACATCGACCGCGGGATCGGGGCAGTACACTTCCGAGGCATCGCGGCGGGAGACCAGGTCGCGCCAGTTGGATTCGGTGACGTCAAAGTCGCCGCGGGCTTCCCCCACCTGGCGCACGAAGCCGAAGACGTCGATGTTGAACTGCTTGAGCAGGCACTTGGCCAGCGCGCCGGCGGCGACGCGGACGGTGGTTTCGCGGGCGCTTGCCCGCTCGAGGACTTCGCGGCAATCGGGGGTGAGCCACTTCACGGCGCCGGCGAGATCGGCGTGTCCGGGACGCGGGCGATACAGCGGCGGAGTCGCGGCCGGATCGTCGAGGCGGTTGTCCTTGTTGGGCACCATGAGCGCGATCGGCGAGCCGATGGTCTTGCCCATGCGGACGCCCGTGAGGAACTGGACGGTGTCCGTTTCGATCTTCTGCCGTCCGCCGCGGCCATAGCCGCCCTGGCGGCGTTTGAGCTCGGTGTTGATGAGGGTGGCATCGATGGGAACGCCGTGGGGCATGCCTTCGACAAGGGCGATGAGGGCGGGTCCGTGGGACTCGCCGGCGGTGCGATACATCAGTGTGGCCATGGAGGAAATATACCGGAAATCGGCGGCGTGCGCCTCATGGCGCCGGGCCGCGGCGGTTGGCCCAGAAAAGAAAGACGCCTCCCGCAAAATCGCGGAAGGCGTCGTGGAGTCGAGCACCGGCGTCACCCATGAGCGGGGGGCCGGCTCAGAGCTTGGCGTTGGCCACCTTGGCGATTTCCCCGGCCGCCTTGCCGCGCATCCCGGAGATCAGCTGCATCATTTCCTGGATTTTGCCCTTGTCCGAAGAATCCGCGATCTTCGACTTGATCCACTCGTCCTTCGCCGCCCGCTGGTACATCTCGTCCATGTTCTTGAGGTCGTTCCAGGGCTTGACGACCAGCGCCTTGGCCGCGAGCAGGTCCTTGTTGTTGCGCTCGGTGATCGCCTTGAGGGCGTTGCCGCATTCCTTCATCACCGTCTCATACCAGCCCTTGGCGACGCCCACGTTGCGGTTCAGCACGCGGGTGTTGCAGGCTTGCTCTTCCATCTGGTGCTGGAAGGCGGTGAGGGCCTTGTCCTTGGACTTGCTGATTTCGTCCTGGATGTGGTGCTTGGTCTGCTGGACGTGCTCTTCGTAGGTTTCCGGCACGAAGATTTCGACCTTGGCGTACGGCATTTCGTCGATGTACTTCTTCATCTCGGCGAAGAGCTTTTCCATGTCCGGCAGCGATTTGTTGCCGGTGCCCAGCTTCGTCGAGACTTCCTTCTTGCGCTTGGCGATTTCCGTTTCAACCGCTTTCTTCAGGTCGTAAAAGGCGGTGACGGTCTTCTGCTTTTCATTGTACGTCGCGGTGACGCCGGCGAGTTCCTTCTGGATGCCGCTCAGATAGGAATTGATCGAGGCCATCATCTGCTTGACCTCGGCGTCGCCCATGAACGCGTCGATGGTGTTGCCGGTCATGCCGCCGTCCTTGAGCGTATGGACCCGGAGGCCCAGCTCCTTGATGCCTTCCTCGATGACGCCGTTGGTCTGGCCCACGAAGCGCTCGTTCTTGTCGAAGGCCTCTTTGTACTTGACGACGGCGGCCTTGATGTCGGCGAACTTTTTCTTGAACTCGTCGAGTTTCTCAGCCATGGCGGGATTCCTCTTTCGTTTAAGGGGCTGCTTCACACAGCCCGGTGCCCGGGGGAAAAAATGTCGCGCGAATGTGTACGGGAGTATACCGCGAGACGGCCTTCGCAAAACCGCAAGGAGTCCCGCCTCGCGCCGCCTGCCCTTACAGCAGCTTCCGGATTTCCTCCGCGATCTTTTCCGAATTCACCAGGTTCTGCCGCCCCTGCTTCACCAGCAACTGCAGCATCTGCACCACGCCGACCATCTTCGCGGCCTCGGCCTTGATGACCCCGTCGGCCTGCGCCTCCTTGGGCATGGCGTTCATGCGCTTCTGCAGGTTGCCGACCTTGGCGATCGCCGCCTCAAGCGTGCCGATGCGGCGCTTGATTTCGCCGAGGTTCGGATCAATGAGGGTGCGCGTCTGGGCCTTCTGCTCCGGCGGCGTGCGCGGGTCTTTGATGTTCTTGAGGGCGGCGGGCATGATGCTGGAGGCCTTGACGATCTTCTCGTTGTTGTCCTTCATCTTCACGCCCTCGTCCATCGCCTGGGCCGAGAGTTGCTTGGCGAGTTCCTGCAGCTGCGGCAGCGGCTTCACTTCGCCGCTGTTTTCCCTGGCGATCGCGAGTGATGTTTCGATCCCGCCGACGAGCGCCTCGGACTCCTGCTTCATCTGGATGATGTTGGCGGTGCAGGCCATGATCTTGTTGAACAGCGGTTCGCTGTTGACCGCATAGGGCACGAGGAACTGCTGCATGGTTTCCACGGGGTACTTGGGCATCTTCATGCGGGCGTCGCGCTGCACGGGGTTGGTGTTCACGTCCCCTTCGGTCTTCCAGCGCTGGGACATCGTTTCATAGGCTTTCTTGGCCGTTTCCAGCAGCGGCACGATCTTCTGGGCGTTCTGCGCTCCACCGGCCTCGGCGGCCTTTTCGGCCGTGGCCGCAGACTGGGTCAGGTCGTTCTTGAGTTTCTTGAACCCGGACTCGAGATCCTCCATCTGGTGCAGGGCCTTTTGCCGGGTGGCCACGTACTTTTCGCCCATCTCTTTGACCTTCACCATGTGGCCATCGAACGCTTCCATCGCGTCATGGACCTTTTTGAGCGACGCCATGGCGGCGTCGCGCATGGTGGTGGCGAAATTGCTCGCCCCGTCCGACATCTTGAGCAGATACTCCGTCGAGCTCTTGGGAACCAGCTTGTTTTTCTTGAAGTCCTCGGCGACTTTCTTGGCGAGGTTGCCGACCTCGAAACTTTTCTTGCGGAAGACCTCAATCTGGCCGGCGAGGACGACCTTCCCGCCTTCGAAGAATTTCTTGAGGTCCTCGGGCCCCTTGGCGCGGGCAATCGCGGCGTCATCCACTTTCTCCCACGGCACCTGGTCGTACACCGCCAGCAGCCCGTCGAGGGCCCCGCCGATCCCGGTCTCGCCTTTGACGAGCTTGGCGACGATCCCTTTTTGCTTGTCCCAGTTCGCTTTCTTCAGAGTGTCGGGAAGTGCCGGCTTGGGCATGATGAACCGCTCCTTGGTTAAAAGAAAGATTTGCGCAGACGTGGATCAGCAACAATGTGCCAAGGGATCGCGGTGGATTCAAGAAAAAACCGCAGCGGCAACTGCGGTTTTGTGGGGAAAATCGTCGGTTTCCGGACCCTCAGGCAGGCTTGACGTAGAGCGCCGCGGCGATGGCCCGGCCGTCGATTCCGGCGGCCTCGACCGCTTTCCAGGCCCCCGAGCACTGCGACTTCACATCAATCCCGAAGAGCCGTTCCAGCACGTAGAGCACGGAGATGCCCTTGCCGGCCATGAGGTGCGAGCTCCCGCTGGCGAGGCGCAGGCTGCCGGTGGACACGTCGATGCAGCCGTCGCGCAGGCAGGTTTCGGCGTGGGTTTTCAGGACGTTGAAGAGTTCCGGGAAGTATTCCGGAAGGGTGCTGGTCAGGCCCAGGTAGGTGGGGATGGCGAGGGGTTCGAGGGCGGCGATCACGCGTTCGCTGTTGTCGACCGCAAGGCCCAGCATGTTCGGCGGGAGCATGCCGCGCTCCTTGTCGAAGGCGGCGACCAGCGCGGCGGCGGTCTTTTGCGCAAATGCGTAAGAGTAGTCCGCGGAGTGCAGGTCGTTGTTGTTCTGGAAATAGGTGGTGAGCATCATGTTGGCGCAGAAGGTCTTC
>JBEHXY010000047.1:0-14686 GCA_048498455.1 Planctomycetota bacterium
TTCCCCGTGCGGCCGCTGTTGGGAATCACATCCCCGCTCCGCGCCGACACGTTCCGTTCGATATCCAGGTTCGTGGCATTTGTGCTTTTCCCACCCCGCGCCCGCTGCAACTGCTCCAGCAGCGTCGCATAGGCGCCCGTCACCCGCATCGTCCGCTCTTCCGCAGTGCCCCCCTCCTGCCCGCCATTCCGCACCCGCGTGTCGACCCGCCCCGACGTGCGATCCCCCCCAGTTGCGCCCCCATTGGCGCCGTTGTCGCGGCCCCCGATCGTCCCCGTCCCCTCCCGACCGCCCGTGTTGTTCAGGTCCGTCGGCGAAGGCGAAGAAGTCCCCCGCTCGCCGCTCCGCTCGCCCGGCCGCTCCCCTTGATTCGGCAGCACCGGCTGACCCGTCGGCGGCTGCACGCCCGTTGGCGTCTCCGTCGGACGTAAGCCAAACAGCGGGCTCGTGATCTGCCCATTGCTCGTCGACGCCGCCAGCGGATTCGAGGAGTTCCCCACATCAAACTGCCGCAATTGCAACCCCGCCACCACCGGCACCGATCCACCCCCATTTACCCCACCCGTTGGCGCCAGCGATGATGTCGGCACCAGCCGCGAATCAAAGCCCCCCGTCGCCGGCGCGAAGTACAGCGACCCCTGCGCCGTCGACACCGTCGAGCTTGGCAGGTAGTAGACCGAGTTCAACCCGCCCGTCGGCGTTGTCGGAATCCCGCCGGCGCTCTGCCGCGCGAAGTTGGACAGCGTCGCCGTTCCCAGGTTCCCCTGGAACGTGTAGGGCGAAAATGTCCCCACCGGCGCATGAAAATACTTCAGCCCCGCCACGTTCCCCGTGACAATGTCATTCCCATTGATCGGCACATAGCCCTGCACCGGCGTGTTGCTCCCCCCGCTGCCCACCAGCGGGTTCGCATCCAGCGCATTGCCCTGCTGCACCTGCAACTGCCCGAACGCGCTCCCTGCTCCCGCCACCACCAGCGCCAGCACTCCCGCTGCCCCTATCGCACGTCCGGTCCACATCGCAAACTCCTGTTCTTCCGGCCGCACCCTTCGATGCGGCTTGGAACGAAAAATCTTCCCCAGATTCCCATTAACCATTGTAGCACCCCTCGCGAGGTCTCTCTCCCCCAAGCTCAACGCGACAAAATTACCGGCTTCCGCCATTATACATGCTTGCGAACATCCCGCCCGCTCAACCTTCTTAGACACGCCAGCGGGCCGGTCGTTCCTCCGACCGCCCCTCAGGCCTTCAAAAATCGTCGCGCTTCTCTGGTACCTACGTGCGTCACGCTCATCACAACCCTCGCTTATCCGCGCAAATGACCGAATTTTGCGCCATTTCCACCTCTTTTTTTGCCCCCTGACACTCAGGCAAACCCGACGCCAAAGTCTTTGTTCTTCCCCATTTACCCCACTCTCTACCACCTCCACCTCTCTTTTCTGCCTGCCACCCGAAAAAACCCCACACTTTTTCCCTTGCCGTTAGGAAAATGTGCGTATATATTACCAAACAGAGGCCTTACGGATTGCTTCAAGTTTCCGTGAAGCCTCGTCCGACAAGTACAGCGGTCACACGACACACCCGCCTCGCAAGGGGCTGCACCGGGCAAGTCGCCAAGGCGCAACAGGTTGTGTCATCCACGATGGTGAGCCGTCCCCGAACTGGCTGGGGATGGCCGCCCGAAAGGATGCTATGAACCGCTACCAACACTTCGTCGGTCGCCTCAGCACCACGCTGGGCAGCAACCTCGGCAGTACCCCCGAGACCCCGTCCCGGCAACGCTCGGGCGAACGCTCGGGCCAGCCCTCTGGCCCCCGTTCGGGAGAACGCTCCGGGGAACGTTCTGGCGAGCTCTCCGGCGAGACCTCCGGAAGGCTCTCCCGCTCTTTGACAACCCGCGCTCCCTCCCAGCACCCGCAAGACCTCGAACGCGGCCCCCGCCCCGCCCCCGGCCCCGCCCCCGGCACTGGTCCCGGCACTGGCCCCAGCCCCCGCGCCGGCTCCGGACCCGACCCCGTGCCGAACGGCGATCCTCTGGACGATCTCCCTCTCTGCAGCTTCGGCCCCGGCGGCGCCTACATCGTCGAATGGCAGGTCGTCTCCCCCTCCCGGCCAACCCTGGTCGTGCCCGCCCGCACCCTCGGCAGCCTCCTGGGCCGCCTCTTCCGCCGCCTCTCAAGCGACCTCCAGGGCTGGCTGTTCGCTTCTCACCCCGCACGCATTTACCGCATGGACCTCGCCCCCCACTCCCTCGCCCCCTGCCCCACCTGTGATATGCCCGCCGCCCGCTTCCCGACTCTCGCTCCCCCGTCCGAAACGCAGCTTTCCACCCCATTATCGTTGGCGACATCCATGACTGCACCCTTGCCGACACCCGTGACGACATCCCTGGGGTCGCCCGATGCTTCGACCTTCCCCGAATCGACCTCCGCTCCGCTCCCCCCGGCCGATATCTCCCTCGCCGATGCCCCCCTCGCGGCCGAAGAAGCACCCCCGACCTACCTGTTCCCCTACAACTTCGCGGGCAATATGGAGTTGGAGCCGGTAACCGAATTCAGCAAGTCGCCCGCCGGGCGGCTTCTCCGACAACTGACCGCGGAACCGCGGGATTTCGGAGCCCCCCGCCAGCCAGGCGCAGACGCCTGCGAAACCCCTGGCGAATCCAGCGGAAACGCCGCTGCGATCGTGGCTTCCGACGGCCACCTCAGGAACGAGGGGCCGGGCCCCGCAAGTTCCCCTAACGCTATGGAGGCGAATACCCATGACCCCGACTCCCAAACAACTCAAAATCCTGATCGCGATCCGCGACTTCCGCGTCCGCAACGGCTACAGCCCGACCATGCAGGAACTCGCCGACCAGCTCAGCGTCTCCAAGGTCACGATCTTCGAACACGTCGAGGCCCTGGAAAAGAAAGGCCTTATCCTCCGTGCCCGGAACAAGGCTCGCTCTTTGGAAGTCTCCCCGGAGGTGAAGCTGCCTGACGAATCCAAGGCCACCTCCTACCCGATCGTCGGCACGATCGCGGCCGGGCAGCCCATCGAGGCCATCGAAAATCGCGAAACCCTCGAACTCGACAACCTCTTCAACACCCGCCACGGCACGTACGTCCTGCGGGTCAAAGGCAACTCGATGATCGAAGACCATATCGCCGACGGCGACTTCGTCATCATCGAGCGCCGCGAACAGGCCCGCGACGGCGAAATCGTCGTCGCCCTCCTCGACGATGGCCAGGCCACCCTCAAGCGGTACTTCAAGGAACGGGGCCGCGTCCGCCTCCAGCCGGCCAACGCCAGCATGGCCCCCATCTACGTCGACAAAGACATCAAGATCCAGGGCGTCCTCATCGGCGTGCTCCGCACGTACCCGCGCAACAGCGTGCCGCCGCGCGGCTCGAACAACTGACGCAGATCGCCCCGCGCGCACCGCCGGCACGCCGCGACGCGACCGGCAGGAAGCACCGCTAGGAAGCACCGCTAGGAAGCACCGGCAGGGAGGATGGCGGCGGGCTGGGACTTCTCCGCTCCGGCCCGTCCGGGACGGTTCCGAATCGTGTGGGACGGTGAGGATGCGAGACCTCTCCACCCGGGGCGGCGACCCTCAGCAATCCTGAACCCTCAACGCCCGCCACATGAGGCGGGCGTTTTCTTTGCGCATGCCGCCGGGAGATCGGGCTCCGTCCGACTCTGCGCCACGTCCAGCTCTGCGCCCCGACCGACCCTGCGCCGCGTCCGACCCCGCGCCGCGTCCGACCCGCGCCCTGTCCGACTCTGCGCCCCGTCCAATCTTGCGCCCCGCCGAAGTGCTCATTTGCCCGCTCCGTCCGCACCGTTGCTCGCTGCGTCCGCACCGCGACGGATCCCGGATCCCCCTGCCGGCTGATACACCGCCCACACCTGCCCCGACACCGGTGATGCATCCCACCATGCCGCCTTCATCCATGTCACTCCGTTGAGCACCTGGTGGGTCGGCGGGACAACGCCCGCTTCGCCGTGCACCAACAGCCACTCCGGAACCCCGTGCGAATAATCCTCGACGAACACGAAATGCTCGCCCGCCGGCAAATAGCGGTTGAAGTACTCCAGCTCGGTGACGGCCCGCGACGGGTCCACGCTGGTGATCGTCACGCCGGGCCCCGGGCTGTGCCAGCCCATGTACTTCACTGCCCCGGAAGGATTGCCCCGCCCCACGACGAAAAAATTCGCCAGCAGCACTGCTTCCCCGATCAGCCACAATCCTCCCACGATCGCCGCGAGCACCCGCCCGCGCATCCCCTCGCACATCCGCGTGAGGGTCTCCGCGATCAACAGATACGCGAAGGGCACCAGAACCAACAGGTAACGCGGGAACAAATACGTCGGTGGCCGCACCAGCAGCAGCACCAGCGGCACGCCAAACAACACCGCATAAAAAACCCACGCGCGATCCGCCCGCCGCCATAAACCGATCCACCCACAGATCATGAAGCCCACCGCCACGCCGCCGACCACGCCACCCCCCCACCGCACCTGCCCCGGCCAGCCAAACGACCATGCCGCAAGCTGCTGCACGACCAGGCCCACGCGCAGTTTGGGCCCACCCAGCGGCATGAGCAATCGCAAATCCAGGACGTACAGCAGCAGCAGGCACAAGCCCGGAAGCGCGTGCAGCATCGCGCTCTCCGCCAGCGAGCGCTTCCATCCGCGCATGCCGCCGACACCTACCAGCAGCCACACCGCAAGCGCCGCCCACACGAACAGGAACGTCAGGTGCGAGAGCATTCCCAGCACGCAGGCCGCCACGAAAAGCGCGCCGGTCCGCGCGTCCGGCTGGCGCTCCCAGCGCCGCGCCGCCCCAAAGGCCACGATCGCCGCGCACACCGCCCCGCTGTATCCCCGCGCCTCACTGGAATACACAATCAGCGGAAACGAAAACGCGATCATGGCGGCAAACAGCAGCCGCACCCGATTGGGCCTGCCTGCACAGGCCCAGTACGCAGCAGCCACCGCCCCCACGCCGCACCCGATGGCCGGCAGGCGGTACATCCACACGGGCGCCTCCGCGCCGCACACCCACAGCCACAGCGTGTTGAGATAATGGTTGTTGTCGCTGTGAATGGCGGTGAGCACGTCGAGCGGCCCGTGCACCAGGTGGGTTGCCGCCTGCAGGGAATACAATTCATCGACCCACAAATCGTTGCTCGCCGCCACCGACCGCAGCACCGCCGCAAGAGCCAGCAACAGCAGCAGCGCCAGCCGCGTCCGGCCTTCCGCCCGCCCCGCGCCGCCATCCGCCCGCTGGATCGCCATAACCCCTCGCGCCGCCGTCAAACCCGCAGGTACCGCCGCAGGAATCCCAGGGAATCCTGGATGTGCGCATCCCAGTACGCCCACTGATGCTCGCCGGGAAACTCGTGGTACTCGTGCCCAAACCGCAGGCCTTCCAGCACCGCATGAAACTCGCGATTCTGCTCCAGCAGAAAATCCTCCGTCCCGCAATCCAGGTACATCGCCGGCCGCAGGTGCAGCGGGCATTTCTTCGCGAGCGCCACCGGATCGTCGGCGCCGCCGCGCCAACTCGCGCCGAACACCGCCTCAAACTCCGGCTGCTGCGACTGGAGTTCCTTCGGCCGCGTCTCCGGTTTGTGCAGCGGCGTCATCAGCACGCCCGAATGGCTCGCGGCCGCGCAGAACATCTCCGGAAATTTGAGCGACAGCTTCACCGCCCCATACCCGCCCATCGACAGCCCGCCGATCACCCGCCCCTCGCGCCGCGCGACCGTCGGAAAAAACCGATCCACGAACGGCACCACGTCCTTGATCAGGTGGTCCTCATACGCCCGCCCCGGCAAGCTCCGCGCGTTCGTGTACCATCCGCGCCCGCCCTCCGGCATCACCACGATCATCGGCACCCCCGCGAGGTACCGCTCCACACTCGTCCGCCGCACCCACATCGTGTGGTCGTCCGACAGCCCGTGCAGCAGGTAAAACACGGGGAAGGGGCCGCTCGACTGGCCCTCCGGCAGAATCACCGTCAGGTCCGATGCGTGGCCCAGCGACCGCCCGAAAAACGAAATGTGCGCCAGCGCCATCGCTGCTCCATGCAAACTGAATCCCGCGGAAGGATACACGAAACCCGCCGCCCCCCGCACGCGCTCACGTCCCCGCAAGGTGCCGCCGCCACATCTCCCGATACGCCGCCTCCACCGCCCGCGCCATGCCCGCCGCGTCCGTCAGCGGCGATGCCGCCATCCGCCCCCGCAACGCCGCCCGCACCTGCGCCAGCCCCTGGACATCCGCCGCACGCCGCGCCGCGATCTCCAGGAACATCTCCGGCGTTGGCGCGATCCACTCCTGCAGCCCGACCGCCGTCAGCAGGCTTGCCCCCACGCGCGACACGTGGCTCGCGCCCGCCAGCGTCACGACCGGCACGCCCATCCACAGCGCATCGCACGTGGTCGTCGCCCCGTTATACGGAAAGGTGTCTAGCCCGATGTCCACTTCGTCATACGCCGCGAGATGATCCTGCGCACGCGCCGCATGACCACGCAGCAGCACCCGCTCCCGCGCCACGCCCAGGCGCTCCAGTTCCCGCCACATCCACTCGCGCGTTTCCTCTTCCGAAAGCCCCGCGGCCTTCAGCAGCAGCCGGCTTCGCGGCGCCGCCGCCAGCACCGCCGCCCAGCGTTCCAGCAGCGGCCCATTCACCTTCCCCAGCATGTTGAAGCTGCCGAACGTCACCAACCCGTTGCGGCGCGCCGGAAGCTCCCCCACCGGAGGGGCATCGGCCGGCGGCGCGTAACACAAGAATCCGCGCTCCAGTCGCCACAAATGCTCGGTGTGCAGCGAATCGCTCTTGCCCGCGGGATCCGCGATGCCATCCGTCAGCCGCCAGTCTATCGCCGTCATGCCCGTCGTGTTCGGATAGCCGAGGTAGGTCACCTGCACGGGGGCCGGCCGATAGGCAAAGAGGGGGAGCCGGTTGCCGGCCGTGTGCCCCGCGAGATCCACGAGCACGTCGACGCCCTCTGCACGAATCGCCGCCGCGGCGTCCGCATCCGAGAGCGCGGCGATGTTCCGCCACGTCAGCGGCAGCGAGCGAATGCGCGCCGTCACCTCATCCTCCGCCGGCGCCGTGCCGAAACAGACCACCTCGACCTGCGCTCGATCGTGGGCCTCGAGGAGCGGAACAATGAATTGTGCCACCGGATGTTGGCGAAAATCCGGCGAGACATAGCCCACGCGCAGGGTTCGTGTCGGCGAACGATCGCGCGCCGCGGGCGGAAGCGGCGTCACGGTCGCCGCGTGCGCCGCGTTCCACTTCCGATGCTCCTCAAAGAGCGCCTGCGGGCTCAGCGACGGGTCGTAGTGCAGCGTCAGCAGCAGGCCGCTGTGCAGTTCCGCCGATCGGGGCTCGATCGCCAGCGCCTGCCGGGCGGCGCGAAGGGCCCCTGCGCCGTCACCCGCGGTCGTCGCCGCCACGCTCCAGTTCGACCACATCGCCAGGTTGTCGAAGCGCAACGGCGCCGCTCGTTCGAATGCGCGGATCGCCGCCGCTGGACGCTGGCTGTGCAGCAGCGCCAGGCCGAGGTTGGTGAGCGCGTCGGCGTTCGCCGGGGCGAGCCTCACGGATTCCTCCAGCACCGGCACGGCGGCTGCGGCCTGCCCGCTCGCCGTCAGCGCGAGTCCCAGGTTCGAGCGCACCTCCGCCTGCCCGGGGAAGTGCCGCGCGACCTCCCGCAACGGCGCCACCGCGTCCGCAGCGCGATTCATCCCGAGGCACGCCAGGCCCGCGATATTCAGCAGAGACACGTTGCCGGGCGCGAGTGCCAGCGCCCGCTGCGTCGCGGTGAGTGCTTCCTCGAAGCGCCGGGCATTGAGCGCCGCCTGTGCGAGGTGGAGCAGCGGCAGCAGGACGCCGGGCGCGGCCGCCGCGGATTTTTCAAACGCGGCGATCGCCTCGGGCCATTGGCCGGAACGCTGGTGAATTTCCCCGAGGAGAAAAAGAGCGGACGGATCGGCGGGCTTGAGCAGCAGGGCCTGCCGGCAATGAGCGGCGGCGTCGGCGAGCTTTCCCGCGTCGAACGCCTGCACGCCCGCACGCATCAGCTGGTCGAACGCATTGGAGGGAACCGCGTTGAGCATCGTACCCCTGTCGCGCCGCCGCCACCCCCCCACTGCTCGGGACAGGAATTGAACCTGCACCCCTTTCGGGACGGGAACCTAAATCCCGCGCGTCTGCCAATTTCGCCACCCGAGCGCTGGGGCCGATTATCTTTCCGCGGGCGGTGCGAATCAATCGCGATCAGTCGCCGCGTCTTTTCCCGGGGTCGCTAGGCGCGGGCAGGTTGAGCGCCTCAAATCCGGCGGCGACGGCGTGCACCAGCGAGAGGTTCGCTTCCGGAAACCGGAAATTCGGCGCCTCGGCGGGATCGATCCAGCGTGCATCGGCGACCGCCAGCAGCTGCAGTTGGCCCGCCTGGTATTCGCAGAGGAAGGGATGGAGCCGGACGCGGGCGTGGGGGTACTGGTGGTCGATGATCGGCAGCTCGCGGACGGGGCGGACGGTGACGCCGGTTTCCTCAAGCACTTCGCGGCAGGCGCAGTCGGCGGGGGTTTCGCCGGGATTGCATTTGCCGCCGGGGAATTCCCAGTAGCCGGGAAGCACCGTGTCGGGCTTGCGTTTGCAGATCAGGAGGCGGCGGCGGGCGGTGTCGAAGACGATGGCGATGGCCACCTCGACATGGGCGAGGGGGGCGCCGGGGGCGGGATTGGGGGGCGTGAGATCGTTGGGCACGGCAACTCGCAGGGGAGGAAACGGTCAGGGGGTGGCGGTCTTGGGCTGGAGCGGGGCGCTGCGGGCCTGGCTCAGGGCGCTGGAGCCGGGGTGCTGCGCCGCCCATTCGCTGCGGAGGGGGCAGGTCTTTCGGATTTCGTCCATCACCATCTGATGAACGCCGGCGGATTTTTCGATGTTGATGTGGTCGACGGCGGAGGTGTCGAAGCCCACGTCGGTGGTGCGCAGGTCAATGTTGACCAGCGGGGTGACCGCCGGGTCGGCGACGTACGCCGAGACGCCGCGCCAGAAGGGCATCGCGTCGGTGACGGGGTGGCTCTTGTACACGCAGTAGGCGCGCTTCACGTTGGTGGGAATGGCCGGCGGGGTGACGGGGTCGATGAGGACGAGCAGGTCGACTTGGATGTCGTTGCTCTGGAGGTATTCGGCGACGCGGATGACGTCATCGGCGCCCCAGGAGTGGCCGAGGAGCACGAGGGGTTCGTTGATCTCGCCTTTCTTGTGGTGCTGGACGATCCAATTTTTGAGGCGGTGCCATTCTTCGTCGGCGACGGAGACGGCAGGCGCGCCGACTTCGGTGTCGATTTCGCTGGCGAGGGAGTCCATGCCGGTGGAGAAGATGCCGAGCCAGCCGCGCATGCAGTAGACGTGTCCTGCTCGGGGCTTGGCGGCGGCTTCGGACCCAATGGTGCGCTGCAGGGGGGCGGCGCCGCGGCCGGTGATGTCCATGCAGCCGGTGAAGGAACAGAGCATGGCGATGAGGATCACTGGGAGGACGACATGACGCATGCGAATCGGGCTCCGAAGGACCGGTAATGGCCGCTGCCGGGCGGACCAAAGGGGGTCATTGTATGAAAATGGCATGCCGGGGAGCAATGGATCGAAGAAGATAAGCGAAAAGCGCCCGGCGACAGGGCTCTTTATCGGGCGGGCGGGGCGGGTGCTTTGGGAAAATCGGGGGCGGCATTTGTGCGGGCGGCGGCGTAGGCGTTGACCGTGAGGGCGAGGCCTTCGTTGAAGTAGGTGTCGGGGAGGTAATCGAGCAGCTCGCGCGCGGCGCTGATGTCCGCGAGGGAATCGCGGACGTCGCCGGCGCGCGGGGGGAGGTAATTGGGGGTGATGCTGGTGCCGAGGATGTGCTGCATTTTGGCGAGCATCGCATTGAGGGAAATATTTTCGCCGCAGGCGATGTTGACGGACTGGCCCTTGAGGGGCTTGTCGGGGGATCCGCCGACGCCGGCGAGCATGTTCGCCTTGACGACATTTCCGACGAAGCAGAAGTCGCGGGTTTGTTCGCCGTCGCCATAGATGCGGGGCGGGATTCCCTTGAGGAGGGCGTCGACGAAGGCGGGGATGACGGCTGCGTACTGGGAGTTGGGGTTCTGGCGCGGGCCGAAGACGTTGAAGTAGCGCAGGCAGCAGGTGGAGAGGTTGTAGACTTCGGAGTAGACGCGGCAGTAATACTCAGAGGCGAGCTTGGCGACGGCGTAGGGGGACTTGGGGGCGGGGGACATGGTTTCAATTTTGGGGAGGACGGGGGTGTCGCCATAGGCGCTGGAGGAAGCCGAGTAGACGAGGCGTGTGGCGCTGGCGTGGCGTGCGGCTTCGAGGAGGTTGAGGGTGCCGACGACGTCGACTTCGTTGTAAAGCAGGGGCTGTTCGACGGAGCGCGGGACGGAGCCAAGGGCGGCGAGATGGAAGATGACGGCGCGTCCGCGGGCGGCGTTGTGGCAGTCGTCGGGGTTGCGGATATCGCCCTGGACGAGTTCGACGGGGAGGCCCGCGAGGTTGTCGAGAGAGCCGTGGGAGAGGTTGTCGAGGATGCGGACTTCTGCGCCGGCGTCGAGGAGGCCTCGGGTGAGGTGGGAGCCGATGAAGCCGGCGCCTCCGGTGACGAGGACGGGGAGTTTGCGGTAGCGATCGAAGGAAGGGTGTTGCATGGGGGCATGGTAAGGGGGAAAGGGAGAATAGTGAATCCTGACACAGGGGTTGGCGTGAGGGGACGACGGGAATTGGCCACGGATGACCACGGATTGAGGGGAGACGACGGGGGCCACGCTGGGGACCAGGAAATGGGGTTCTGGGAGCGCTTTTGTGGGGGTGGTTTGGGGGGTGTTACGAGGGTATAAGGGGAGTTTTGGAGGTTGTGGTTATGCGCGGGGTTTGTTCAGCGGCGGGAGTGGTGGTGGTGATGATGGCGGGGTCGGTGCTCGGGCAGACGGGGCAGGGCACGGGGCAGGTGGTGGTCAGCGGGATTGTGTCGCGGATCGAGGGAGGGACGGGCGGAGCGTTTGTGGTGGTGGATCGGGCGGGGGAGGAGACGGCGGTGCGGCCGACGTTGGACACGGTCTACCAGGCGCAGGGGCGCGGGGTGAGCGTGGAGGCGGGGGTGAAGGTGGGGATGGAGGTGCGGGTGACGGTGGGGCCCGGGGGGACGGCGCTGCAGGTGATCAGCCGGGGCTTTACGGGGCGGTTGAACGGGAACCAGTTGAAGCCGTTGATGGGATCGACGGACGAGGAGTGGCGGGTGTTGGAGCCATTGATTGAGCAGATACAGGAACTGCAGCGGGAGGCGGACGGGGATCGGCCGAGCGCGACGGGGGGGGATTCGGTGCAGAGCGCGACGGCGGCGTTGAAGGAGGGGCTGTACAACGGTGGGGCGTCGGTGGGGGATTTGCGGGCGCGTCTGGAGCAGTTGCGGAAGGTGCGTGCGGAAACGGAGGCGGCATTGGCGCGGGCGCAGGCGGAACTGCAGTCGATGGTGACGTCGCGGCAGGAGGTGATGCTGGTGTTGATGGGGGTGCTGCGGTGAGAGTGGTTCGTAATTGGTAATGGGTCATCGGGGGGGCGGAGCGGATGGGTTGGGGGGCTGGATGTTTTGCGGCGATCAGCCGACGGGGAAGGAGGGGTGGCGGGTGATTGATGCGGATGGGACGGTGCATGATGCGGCGAGGGCGCCGGCGGGCGGGGAGAAGGTGAAGGCGGTGGATGTCGCGGCGAAGATGCGGGAGGGGGCGGCGGGGATAAGGTGAGGGGCGGGAGGGAAGGGGAGGGGATTCAGGGCTGGTCCTGGGCGTCCTTGATGGCGGCGCGGAGTTGGGATTCGGAGGCGGGGGAGAAGCCGACGAAGAGGTCTTTGACGGTGCCGTCCTTGGCGATGACGACGGTTTCAGGGAGAGCGTCGGCGGCGTAGGCTTTGGCGGCGGCGCCGGAGTCGATGGAGACGGGGAGGGTCATTTTTTCAGCGGCGATGAATTCTTTGACTTTGTCGGTGTTTTCGCCGGCGTCGATGGCGAACATGCGGAGGCCGCGGGGTTGGTTTTCGTCATTGATCTTGATGAGGTTGGGTAGGGAGGCGATGCAGGGGGCGCACCAAGTGGCCCAGAAATCGAGGACGACGACGTGGCCTTTGAGTGCGGAGAGGGTGACGCGGGTTCCGTCGAGGCAGGTGAAGGTGAGGTCGGGAGCGGGGTGGCCTTTGAGTTTGGCGGCGATTTCAGCGGGCTGGAGGAGTTGCTGAGCGTTGGGGGGCGGGGTCCAGTCGAAGGAGGTGTGGATGGGCGGGTTGAGGGTGGTGGAGGGGTAGTCGCAGACGATAGTGCCGGAGATGGCGGCGGGGCCGGTGGCGCCGGGGCGCGAGAGCAGGGTGGTGGAGAGGCGGCGGAGGAGGTGGGTGTTGGGGTCGAGGAGGAGGGTGGTGGGGGTGGCAGGGGCATCGAAGAGGAGGGCGGTGTAGGGGTGGCCGTCGATGAATACGTCCGGGGAGGTGGTGATGCGGCGGGCGCCGGGGACGAGGGATTCGGGGGAGTTGGGGGCGACGCAGAGAGCGAGGGCGGGGTCGATGCGCCACATGGTGGGGGCGAGTTGGCCAGCGTGTTCGTCGATCTGGCGTGCGGCGACGGCGGGGCTAACGGTGAGGTAAGCGGCGCCCTTGGCTCCGGCGATGAGCAGGTAGGCGAATTGGCCGGTGGATCCGAAGGAGATGTTGGCGGAGCCGTCGGTGGAGGGTTTGGGGGTGTGCTGGAATTGGCCGTTGGAGAAGAGGGTGTCGAAGTCGGTGTGGAAAGATTGTTGTTTGCCGCTGGCGGTGAGGGTGCCGGAGAAGACGCCGGTGACGTGAAGGGAGTGGAGGTTGGAGTAGGCGGCGCGGAGAGCGGCGAGTTGGGATTGGGCCTCGCGGGAGATATCGGGGCGGGTTGCGGTGGGTGCGGATGGGGAGGCGGCGGGGGCGGCGGCGGGGAGGGAGGGAGCATGCCAGGTGAGGCCGGTGGTGGCGCTGATGGCGAGAATCGCGGTGGTGAGGCGGGCGGATTTCATGGGAACTCCCTGAGGTTGGAGAAGGGGCGGAAAAGACGACCGAGCGAACAGCGGGTTAGAGCTGGGTTTTGTCAAGGCCGTCGGTGAGGGTGGCGATGCGAAGTTGGAGTTCGAGGTTGTGCTGTTCGAGATCCATGCGGGCTTCGCGGATTCGGCCGCGGAGGTGGAGCATGGCGGTAATCACGAGGAAGACGCCCCCGCCGGCGAGGATGCGCGTGGATTGGGGGACGTCGGGGGCGGCGGCGGCGGCGATGAAGGTAGCGGCGCCGATGAGGATGATGAGCCAGAGCTGGAGAAAGGCCTGGAACTTCGCGCGTTTGCGGCGGTCCATGGAACCGCGGAGCAGATCGCGCGCGAGGAAGGCGCTCCAGGTAAGGGCAATCAGGACGATGGCGGCGTCGATGATGAGATGGTCGAGGGGTTGGGAGGGATTCCGGGCAAGCCGGTAGCTGACCCAGGCGGCGACGGCGAGGCCGAAGAGGATGCGGGCGGCGAGATGGGCGCGGCGGAGGGGGTCGAGGGTTTGGACGAACATGTTGTCGACGGCGTGCTGGTAGTTTCGGAAGGCGGGCTGGTCGATGGGTTGCTGGTCGACGAGCCGGGCCTGGAGATCGTGGTTTTGCCGGATCATATGGCCTCCTGTTTTTCCAAGAGCTGGCGGAGGTCGCGCCGGGCGTGGTGGAGCCGCGATTTGACGGTGCCGGGGGGGATGTCGAGGACGTCGGCGATCTGGTCGACGGAAAAGTCCTCAAGGAAGTAGAGCGTGAGGACTTCGCGGTGTGCGATGGAGAGGCGGTCGAGGGCGAGATGGAGGGCCTCGGCGTCGGCGAATTGGTCCTGGGGGTCGCCATCGGCGGCGGGGAGATCGTCGGCGGCGTCGGTGGTGTTGAGGGTGCGGAGCTGGCGATGGTCGATGGCCTTGTTGCGGGCGATGCGGTAGAGCCAGGGGGAGAAATCGCGGGGATTGTCGAGCTGGCCGATGCCGCGATAGGCCGCGAGCCAGAGTTGCTGGAGGACGTCGTAGGCGTCCTGGTGGCGGGGGACGAGTCGGGAGATGTAGTAGAGCATTTTTCGTTCCCAGGCGGCGATGAGTTCGCGCCAGGCGGCGTGGTCGTCGCGCATGCAGCGCAGGACGAGCAGGTGGGTGCGGAGTCTGTCGGTTTCTGATGGCAAGTAAGGGCCTCCTGACAGCTATAGTCTGGGCCGGGGGCGGGTTGGTTCAAATGGGGGAGGATATTTAGTGGGGCAAGGAGGGAGATTGGCGGGGGATGGTTTTTCGGGTGTGGCGGTGAGACGACGAAGCCCAGGGATTGCGATTCCTGGGCTCTTTTTTGTTTGGGGGCGGGCGGCGTTTATTTCGGGAGGGCGGTCCAGGTTTCGGTTTTGGAGCCGTGGTATTCGGTGGTGGTCACGACGGCCTCGGTGGCGAGTGTTGTGCGGGCGTCATAGGTGGTCGTGAAGGTCGACGTGAGGGCGGCAGGATCGGCGGGAAAACGGCCTTCAAAGGATCCAACGTAGTCGGCATCGCGGAGGGTGGTGTTTTCGGGATGGGGCACCTGGAGATTTTTGGCGCGGAGGGATGCAGTGATGTGGAGG
>JBEHXY010000048.1:0-14538 GCA_048498455.1 Planctomycetota bacterium
AGGAGGTCGGCGGCGGAGGATGCGAGGAGTTCGCGGGCGGCGGCGGTGGGTGATTCGTCGAAGGCGGCTTCGGGTTCGGTGGTGGAACCGACGAGGATTTCGTTTTGTGAGAGCCAGGGGACGAGGTAGACCGGGCCGCGCTTGAGGATGCAGGGGAGGCGGAAGTCGGAGGGCGCGCGGAGGGCGAGGCCCTGGCCTTTGGCGGGGCGAATTTCGGGAAAGGGCGAGGGGAGACCCGGAAGGAGCGAGGTCCAGGCGCCGGCGGTGAGGAGGAGGGCGTCGGCGGGATGCAGGCCGCGGGTGGATTCGGCGGCCTGGATGCGGCCGTCGCGAGTGACGAGGCGCTGGGCGTGGGTGTGTTCGAGAAGGATGACGCCGGCAGAGAGAGCGGCTGCGCGGAGGGCGGCCACGAGCGCGTGCACGTCGACGTGGGCGGTGACGTTGCAGCGGATAGCGCCGAACGGGGCGGCGATGCCGGGAAGGAGTCGGCGCGCGGCGGGCTCGTCGAGCAGTTCCATGGGTGGGCCGGTGAGGCCGGGCCAATCGGACCATTGAGTGCAGGCGGTGTGGACCTCGCGCGGGGCGCGGGCGGCGGCATCGGCGGTGGTCAGGAGTTCGAGACGGCCGGTCTGCTGCAGGGGGATGGGGATGGCGGCGGCTTGCTGAAGTTCGCGGAGGAATTCAGGAAAGGCACGGAGGCAGGCGCGGTGCCATTGCTGGAGGGGACCGGCGGCGAGCGGGCTGGGCGGCCAGAGGGCGCCCAGGGCGGCGGTGGAGGCGCCGGCGCCGCAGGTGCGCTGTTCCAGGAGCGTGACGCTGGCGCCGCCCTGGGCAAGTCTCCATGCACAGGAGAGTCCGATCGCGCCGCCGCCGATGATGAGAACGTTCATGCGGGGGCGATTCTAGGGCGCTGGGGAGGATTGTACAGAGGGCGGAAGGGGTGCGCTGGGCAGCGGAGTCGCGGCGTTTTCGCAGAAAAGGGTGGTGGTGCGGATACCGAGGCAGGGGCGGGTTCGGGCGTCATTTCCACCTTTGAAAATCGCCGGAAGTGCCGCGTTTGAAGGGTGTTTGGAGACAGCCGACAGGGGGATTCGAACCCTCGACCTAGGCTTTACGAAAGCCTCGCTCTACCGCTGAGCTATGTCGGCAGGAAGTCCGCTACTCTACTTTTCTCGCGGCCGATTCGCAAGCGATTCGGGCGATTGTGGGAGCCCGTGGAGACCGTTTTTGAACGACCGCGGGACGCAAGCGCATCGCGGCGGCCGGGGCACCCGAGGCTTCGGCCGCCGCTGCGATTTTCCATCAGGCCGAGGCGCCGGCACGGTTGCCCTGGCCGGCGTACTTGTAGAAGGTGCGGTAGTTCTGCTTGAAGTAACCGGCACCGTGGGTCTGGGCGGCGTTGAGGACGATGCCCAGGAGGTTGGCCCGCACGCCGCGAAGCTGATCGCGGACACGGCCGACCATGCCGCGGCTGACTTCACCGGCCCGCACGACCGCGAGCACGCCATCGACGCGGCCGCCGATGGTGAGAGCGTCGGAGACGAGGCTGAGGGGAGCACCGTCAAAGAGGACCATGTCGTACTGCGACTTGAGCTGCTCGAGGAGCTCGCGGAAGGCCTTGGTTTCGAGGACTTCCGATCCGCCGACCGGGGAGCGGGTGCCGGCGCTCATCACGTGGAGCTTGGGCTGGTCTTCGCTCTCCATGATGGCGGCCGAGAGCTTGGAGGGATCGGCGATGACGTCGCTGAGTCCGACCGCGGGGAGATTTTTGTAAATCTTCCGCAGGCCGGGGCGATGGAAGTTGGCGTCGATGAGGAGCACGCGGGTCTCGTGCATGGCGACGGCCATGGCGAGGTTGTTGGCGACGGTGGTGGCGCCGCCGCCGGGGCCGACCGAGGCGACGAGGAGCGTGCGGAGCTGCTGGCCATCGGGCTGGGCGAGCACGCGGGCGCGGATCTGGCGGAAGGACTCGGCGATCATGGAGGTGGGCGAGGTCCGCACGGCGGTGGCGAGATCGCCGGCGAGGGCGTCGTCATCGCTTTCATCGGGGACGAAGCCGAGCATCGGAAGCTGCATGGTCTTGGTGATGTCGCGGGGCGTGCGGATGCGGGTGTTCAGGAGTTCGGAAAGGTAGGCGGCCCCGAAGGAGAGCAGCAGGCCCAGCAGCGCGCCGGGGACGATGAACTTCCAGTGGACGGGCCAGGCGACGTCGGAGATTTCCGCGGGGATGGCGTCGCCGCCGAACTTGCTGACGCGGGAATCGTCCAGCGGGGTGCGCAGGTTGGCGAGGGTGAGCTGGCCACGGAGATTTTCCAGGATGGCCTGCTGGCTCTTGAGCTCCTCGGTTCGCTGCTGGTATTCGACGAGGCGGCGGTCGAGGTCGGCCACCCACTTGTCCTTTTCATCGCGGCGCTGCTGCATGTTCTGCAACTGGGCAGCGAGGACTTTGTACTTGGTTTCAGCGGTCTCGATCATCAACTGCCGGGCCTGGTTGGCAAGCTGATCGCGGAGGGTGCGGATCTGGTCGTTGACCGTGGCCATGCGGGTGTCGATTTCCTGCAGGGCGCGGCTGCCGGTGCCGGAGGTTTCGATGGTCACCGCGCGCTGCTGGTCGAGGGCGAAGCGGGTGGCGATGAGGTTGCGCAGCTGCGGGTCATTCTCGACATACTGCTGCATCTCGGAGGTCAGGGGCAGCGAGGCGGAGTTGGCCTGGTCCTTAAGGCCGTTGTAGGCGGATTCGGCGGCGACCTTTTCCGATTCCATCTTGATGGCGTCGGCGTTGAGCTGCGCGAGGATCTGCACTTCGACGGTGTGCCGCTGCGTGACGGCGGAGATGTTGGCCTGCTCGCGGAAGTTGTTGAGATCGCGTTCCACGCGTTCCACGCTGGTGCGCTGGTTGTCGACGGCGTTGGACAGCTCCTTGAGGCGCTGCTGCTCGGCCATGCGCGTGTCGCGCTTGAGCATGTCGAGATAGACGTCCGCGATGGCGTTGACGAGGCGAGCGGCCTCGACGTTGTCCTTGGACATCATGCGGACGCGGAAGACCTGGGCGGTGGGGATCTGGTCGATCTCCATGTCCTGCTTCAGGTACTTCTTGGGATTGTCGGGATGGTCGGCGAGCCAGCGGCTGGGCTTGGTGCCGTTGGGGTCGTGGTAATCGCGACGGAACTCGTCACGCTGCAGGATGGTCTGGAGCATTTCCTCGCCCTGCAGGTAGAGTGCCTGCCGGCGGATAAAGCTGGCGACTTCGTCGGTGGTCATCCCGACATCGCTGGCCGCGCTCTTGTCCTGCAGGAGCATCTGCGGCGGGAGGACCTGGAAGGTGACCTCCGCGGCATAGTAGGGGGACGTTTTACGCAGCCAGTACCAGAGGCCACCGGAGACGATGGTGCCGAGCACCGCGCCGCCGATAATCGCCCAGGCGTAGCGCCGTAGGACAAAGAAGACGCTGGGGGCGTCCGCGGTGGCCGCCGGGCGGGGGGGAATTGCCGTCAAAGGTAACTGGTTCATATCGTTTGGCCTCGGGTCTTTCGAGTCGGGTTCCTTGTATGGTCAATCCGGCTGCGGGCCGCCCCGCCGCCGCGGGGGTCAGCTTCCGAGTTCTTTACGCAGGCCTTCGAGCTGCGGGAGCACGGGGTCCTTGGCGCCTTCGGCGACGCGGATGCCGTCGGTGACGGTCTGCCGGGCCTCTTCGAGGCGGCCGATGTCCTTGTACACCTTGGCGAGGTGGAGATAGGCGGTGGGCAGTTGTTCCATCTGGATGGCGCGGCGAAGTTCGTAGATCGCCCCTTCCTTGTCGCCGGAGCGGAATTTCACCCAGCCGTAGGTGTCCAGAACGCTGCCCTGGCTGAGCACGAGACCTTCGGGACCGCCTTCGCGGAGGGCATCCACGGCGCGCCCCACATATTTGAGCGCCCGGTTGGGATCGTTCATGTCTTCGGACAGCATGTACGCCATGTTGTTGAGGGTTTCCGCGTCGTTGGGGTTGGTCCGCAGGACCTCTTCGTAGGACTGCAGCGCGCCGTTGAAATCCTTGGCCTGGTACTTTGCCAGACCGATGGCGCGGCGGGCCAGCGGGTGAATCGCCGAGGCCGAGGGATCCGCGATCAGGCCGGCGAGGAGCGGAACAGCCTCGCCGCCGCGATTGGCGAGGATCAACTGGGCGGACAGGGCCATGCGGGCGGGGTACTGATCCGGGTGGGCGGCGACGCGGGATTTCAGCAACTCGATGGTGACCGTGGGCGTGAGGGCGGCCGAGCATTGCTCCGCGTCGGAAATGAACACGTCGGGACTGCCGACGACGAGGTTCAGGGCGCGATCAAAATCCTCGCGGGCTTCGCCGGTCTTGCCGAGCCCGGCGTAGGCGGCTCCGCGTTTGACGTAGTAGTCGGAAAACTCCGGTTTGTCGGCCAGCAGGCGCGTCGTCGTGGCGATGACCTCGTCGTAGGATTTGTCCTCCAGCAGTGCGTCGAGGTAGGCCAGCGCCGTCGAGGGATCGTCGTGGGAGGACTTGAAGGCGGCGGCCAGTTTCTCGCGGGCGGCGGCGGCATCGCCGAGGGCGGCGGCCTCGCGGCCCTGGAGCACCTGCCACACCGCGATGTTCGGGAAGGCTTGGGCGGAATTCTCGAGCAGCGACCGCAGCCGGTTGTCAGCTTTCACGCTGCGCACGTTGAAGGCGGTCGGGCTGTTGTCGGTGGGAACCAGTTTGCGTTCGATGCCGACCAGCCACAGCAGGTACTGGGCGTAATCCACCCGCAGCCCCGGCATGCCCGGGAACGTGGCGATCACGTCTTCGTAGGCGCCGGCAGCCTCGGCATAGCGGCGTCCCTGGCGATACACGCGGGCCAGCAGCAGACGGCTGTTGAGTTTCGCCTCGAGGGTGACCCCGGCGCCCTTGCTGTCGCGGACGGCCAGCAGGTCACGCGCCGCTTCCTCCAGGTCCTTGTTCAGCGTCATGAGTGTGGAGGCGTGGTAGAACAGCGCGTCGGTGTTGTTGGGATCGCTCGACAGCACATCCTTGAGCACGCTGAGTGCGTCGGTGGCACGGCCCTGCGAGAGCAAGCCCACCGCACGGAGAACCAGCGCCTTGGCATCTTGCGGCCGCTGCGCCAGCACGTCTTTCTTCAGCAGGGTGTCGGCATCGCCATACTTGCCTTCGCGGATCATCGTTTCCGCCAGCCGGTAGGTCACGCGCACATCCACCCCCTTGGAAACATCGTGGATGCGCTGGTAAAGCGTTTCGGCCCGGGGCATCTCCCCGTTGTCGAAGTAGAAATCGGCCAGGCGGCGCTCGGCCTCGTCGGCGCCTTTGGGCTCGATGGCCATGGCCTGCTCAAAGACCTTGACGGCCTCGGCGTCCTTGCCCATCGAGCGGTACATTTCGCCCTCTGCCAGCAGCCCCTGGAACTTCACGCTCGGATCGCTGCTGTTGACGAATTGATCGTACATCCGCAGGGCTTCGCCCGGCTGCTGGGTGTCGCGGTACATGCGGGCAAGGAAGTCGCCCACGATGACATCCGGAGACTTGTCGAACATCGGCCGCAGCACTTCGATGGCCTTCTGCGGATTGTTCTGCCGCGAGTAGAGCAGCGCGAGGCGGCGGAGGTTTTCACCATTCTCGGGGTTGCTGGCGCGGATCTTTTCGCGGTTGCTGATCGCCTGGGCCGGATCGCCGAGCACATCGCCCATCGCCGCGAGGGTCTTGTCGCGCGGGAAGAACTTCAACCCCTGCTGGTAATAGCCATCGGCTTCCTTGAGCGAGGTGGGATCGCCCTTGTCCACCAGCAGCATGATCGCCGACCGCAGCGCCGCGAGATTGTCGGGCTTCTGCTGGATGGCGGTGCGGAACTGCTCAATCGCGGCATCCGTCCGCGGGGTTTTCTGCGACATGTAGGCTTCGCCGAGGAACGTGTGCCCCATCGAGGTATCCTGCCGGGCGGCGACGGCCTGCTCCAGCGTCTGCACCGCGGCGGCGGCGAGATCGCCTCCCTTGGCCAGCTGCAAACGACCGCGATACATCTGTCCCTTCACGCCGTCGAGATCGCGGCTCTCGGCCTGCTGCACGTACCGCTCGGCCTGGGCCCAGTACTTGTCGGCCTCGGCCTGGTCCTTTGCGGCCCGCGCCAACTGCATCGAGAGCACGAAGAGCTGATCGACCACCTGGTTCATGGCGCCGCTCGGGGCGGCGCTGCCCGCCTCTTCCACGGCGCGGCCGGCGGCCTGCGTCGCTTCATACTGCTTGACCATGTTGCCCTGACGCGCGTAAAGCTGCGCCAGCGAAATGTTGCGCACGATCGGATCGGTGATCGCCGTCAGGACTTTTTCCTGCGCGGCGGCGACGTCGGCTTCCGACTCATTGAGCGCCGCCTGCAGCAGCTTGAACTGGGTGTTGTCCGGGGCCTTCTTGAGGCCCCGGGCGACGTAATCCTTGGCCTTGTCTTTCTGCGCGCCCTGGGCTGCCGCCAGGATCCCCACGTAGAGCGCGTTGACGTTTTCCGGGTCCTTGGCCAGCACCGCATCGATCTGCTCGACGGCCCCCTGGGCGTCCCCCTGGTCCAGCCGGTCGCGGGCGATCTGCACCATGGCCTCGGGCGTATCGATGCCGCCCAGCGCTGACACGGCCTTTTCCGAGTTCCCCAGCCGCTGGTAGGCGGCGGCCTGGATCGCCAGGGCCATTTTGCGAATGGGCTCGGGGACCTGTTCCTTGGTCATCGGTTCAACTTCGCCCAGCGCCTCGTTGTAACGGGCGCTCTTCACCAGCACCTGCGCCTTGCGCAAATGCGCCCCCGCGGCATTCGGGAAGGCGGCGACCACCGCGTCAACGCTCTTGAGCGCCAGCCCCCAGTCCGACTGCAGTTCATAGGCCGCCGCCAGCAGCATCTTGGTCTTGAACCAGTTGCCCTGGTCGGGCGTGGTGAAGGTCGCTTCGGCACGGAGCAGCAGGCTGATCGCCTGGGGCACATTCAGACGGATCAACTGGAGCCGCCCGTCGAGCAGGTCCTGCAAGCCGCTGGCCTGCTTCGACTGGCGCAGCTTGTCGCCATATTTCACCGCATCCTCGAGGGCCGCCTTGCCCTTGGTCGTGCCGGTGCCTTCATGCTCGGCGATGTCCATGTAGTCCCAGCTGACCGCGGAGAGCGCGGTGGCCTCGAGCTGGGTGCTCTTGAACGCCGCCAGGCCGCCGCCGGTCATGGGGTGCTCCAGCATGCCCTTCCATGCCGCGATGGCGTCCTCGGTGCGGCCCTGCTGCTCGTAATACTGCGCGAGCCGGGCATAGGCGTCGGTCTTGTCGCTGGCCGCCTCGACCAGGCCTTTGAGCACGGCCTCGCCCTTGGCGGCATCGTGCGACGCATCCAGCGTCGCCAGCATGCCGGCCACGCGGGACTCACCGGGATTTTTCGCCGCCGCCGTTTCCAGTGCGGTGATGGCGCCGGCGCGATCGCCGGCCATCTGCAGCGCCACGGCCAGCGTGGTCGACACCTGCGGCGCACCGGGGTGGGCCGCAAGGTAGTCCTTCAGCAGCTTCATCGCCGTTTCGCGTTCTGATTTTTCAACCTCCGGCAGGCTGCGCGCGCGGGCCATGAGCGAGCGCTGAAGGGCCAGCCGCGCGGCGAGCGACACGGCGCCTTCGGAATCGGGTTGCAGCTCCAGGGCCTTGCTGGCATCTTCCTGGGCCTGAGCCAGGCGCGTTTCCTGCATGCCCGCCACGGTCACGCCGGCGAGCAGTTCCAGCCGCGCTTCCCCGCGATACGTATAGGCCTTCACGTCGTCAGCCTTCGCGGCGATCACCTTGGTCGCCGTGTCTTCCAGCGTGGTCCAGAACTGCGCGGCGCGGAAGAAGGACGCCATGTCATGGGCATCCTCCAGCGAGCGTTCCAGCACCGGCAGGTACTTGGGATTCTGCACCAGCGCGCTGTTCCACCAGGCCCGCGCCGTCTGGAAGTCCTTCTGGCTTTCTTCCTCGTTGGTTTCCTTCATCGACATCGCCAGCGCCGTGTTGCCCGCCCGCTCCCACAATTCCGCCGCATCCGGGGCATGCACGCGCGAGGCCGAGTCCGCCGCACGGGCGTAGTACTGCGCCGCCGATTTCAAATCCCCCGCCTTCTCCGCGGTCTCACCCATGGCCACGAGCTTCTTGGGATCCTTGGTCTGCAGGATGTTGGTGCGCATGGCGACGAACGCGCCCGCCGTGCCCAGCGCCAGAACCGCTCCCAGCCCCACCACAAAATTCGTATTGACTCGACGCGCCATAGATGCCTTACCTCGTTTCCTGTGTGTGTTGGATTGCCCCGCCCGTGCCGGCCCCGCTCTCCTCCCGCTCCGGAAGACATGCTTCGATGTCCGCCAGTGATTCCCGGATGAAGTCGGAGATGACCACCTGCGCCTCTGCCGGCGAGCAATAGGCAGGCACCGTGACCTCAATCTTGGTGTGGTATGCGTACTTGGAAGAAGCGCTCCAGAATTCGCTGATGACTTCCTGCGGCTTGGCCACGCACTTGCCGTTGACCTCAAACAGGTAGGCCACGTTCAGCAGCTTGTCGCCGGTGTCCATGCCCATGCCCAGCCCCGCCGCATCGGTGTGGTTGGGGATGAAACTGATCATGCGCATCCGCACGTTTTCCACCGTGCCATCCCGGCGGTGGACCCCCTCGACGACGAATTCATCCTTGGACTGGGGCGACTGGGCCATGCCTGCGCCCGCCCAGCAGACTTCCGGCACGTGCACCGTGGAATCGCCGGTCCCGTAGTAATTCAGGTTCAAGTTCAGATCGTGCCCGACTTCGTTGGGCTTCTTGGTCTGGTCGACGTAGCGCCGCAGCAGGTACTCCTTGGTGCCCAGCGTCTCCACGATGCCCGGATCCAGCGTCCCATCGAGCCCCTCCGCCACGTATCGCGTGGGGGCGCCGATGGACCGGGTCAGCAGGGGCAGCGGCTTGGTCAGCGCTCGCGGCGGCTTGTCGAAGGTCAGCTTCAGCGACGCTTCCAGGCCGCGCACGAGCATCAGCCCGCAGGCCATGATCACGCTGGCGGTGATGGCCCGCTGGAGGGCTTTGCGTCCGGAGGTTGCCTGTTCGCGCTTCATGCCGCACTCCCGGCAGGTTCGCCATCGTCGATGAACATCTTGTCGAGCACCCACGCCAGCCCGATTTGCATCGCCATCGCGGGCACCAGCATCAGCAGCCCCAGCATGGCGTGCGGCGTTCCCTTGGTGTACTCCATCCCCATCGATGTCCCCATCACGCCGGTGAGCGCCACGCGCATCGCGTTGCAGAAGATGGCGATCGGCAACGCCGCCGCGGCGAGCGTCACCTTCTCCCACATCGGCCGCGACGTTGTGTATGCCAGGGCGACCGCCAGCGCGAAGAAGGCGACCAGCATCCGCATCCCGCTGCAGGCGTCCTCCACAAACAGCGTCGCCCATTCCGTGCCATGCTTCACCCGGATGGTGGTGCCGGCGCGAAACCCTTCGCCCCCCATCAGCGGCATCAAGCGCACGCCGAGTTCCGCGGCCAGCGTCTGCATCGGCGTGGTCAGTTTCACGTAAAGCGTCGAGGGAGGCACCATTGCGAAGGCGAGATAGCTGATGGGCATCCACAGCACCTGCAGGTACTGCCAGCCCAGCGACCAGAGCACCACGCCATAAAGCACCACCAGCATGCTCATGTAGGACATGTGAATCGTGCCCGTGGCGCGGAAGAGCACATGGCCGATGACGCCGATCACCAGCAGCGCCAGTCCAATGACGGTGCCGCGCGGTGTCAGCTTCGAGAGCACATCCCATTTCCAGTAGGTAAACAGCGCCGCGAGGGCCGGCACCACAAAGCCGTGGCTCCAGCCCGGGTCGGTGGCCCACTGGCCGGCAAGATTCTGAATCTCATGCCAGAACAGCAGCACCATGCCGGCAGTCACCGCGGCGATCCCCATCCAGAGGCGGGCGCTGGGCACGGCCTGCGCAGCGTCCAGGGAGACGGCTTTGACGCCGGTTGAATAACGGAATCGCCCCCCCTGATTGCCCGCGGATGCTCGCACATCCACCGCCGTGTTTTCTGCCTCTGACGACATGCGCCCTCGATCGTCACCTGCGGTGCCGAATGCCTCTTTCATCGGCTATCAGGGCCCCGGCATTACGCCAAACCCTTCGCCGAAGCGATAAACCGCACCATTGCGAATAACGCTCTCCGACGAACCGCGATACGAAATCGCCATTCAGCGGCTGGAGCGTTGCTCGCGCAGCAAACCATGGTTCTAGTCTTCCGATACTGCCCTTACGCAGACCGGGGTTTCCCGGATGCCCGGAAAAACCATGGAAATAGCGCCGTAAGAAAAGGTTAAAACAATGGTAACAAATTATAGGACCGCTTTTCGAGCGCACGAAATGGGTTCTCGCCCGATTTTCTCGGTCCTTGCCCCCCTACCGCCACCCAACCGGCTGTCGGCCCTGATTCTCCAGCCGGTTCTCTTTTTGTTACCCGTCACTGGGCAATTTTCTGGGGCTGGATGTAGAAGTTCCGGTCATACACGAAGCCGAAGCCATAGCTGGCGCGATACGCGTTCCGCGTCACCGCCAGGAAGGTGGCCACCGCGTCGGTGCCGATGTTCAGGGTGTCGTTCTTCTTGAGGAAGATGTCGGGCTGGTCGCCGTCGAAGATCTTCTGCAGGTTCACCAGCACGATGACTTCCTGGTTCCCGCCCAGCCGCCGGATGAGCTCCGCACGCCGGGGGATCGCCAGGCCATCGAGGTTGCCCGCCGCCGCCACCGCCTGCCGCAACGTAATCTGCTGGCCCGTGAGGGTATACACGCCCGGCTTCTGGACGTGGCCCATCACGTAGAAGTAGCCCGTTTCCGCCCCCTGCACGAAGATCACATCGCCCGGCCGGATAATGATGTTGTAACGCGGATCGCCCGATCGCAGGGCGTCCAGCGGAATCCGGATGACCCGCTGCGTCGCAATCCGCTCCGCCGTCGCCACTTCATCCGCCGAGGGGGCCCCCTGCCGCACCGTTGCCGGCGGCGGCACCGGCACCGGCTTGCCGTCGACGTTCACCGTCGCCCCGCTGCCACCGCCCAGGGCTTGATCCATCATGTCCCCGCCCGCAGGCGCTGTGGCCGCCGACGCCGGTCCTGCCGCGGCCGGACGCGTCGGTCCGACCCCCAGGGCCGCATCGAGATCCGCCTGCGACAGACCGCCATTCGGGAGGCCGGTGGCGGCCGTCACATCCGCTGCCACCAGCGGCCGGACGAACTGCGGCGTATTGGCGGCGGGCAAAGAAGGACTCACCGCCGAGGACTGCCGTCCGGGCACCACGCTGGGAGAGGGGGTCGGCGCGGGCGTGCCCGGCGCCGGGTTGGTCGTGGATCGTTCGATGCTGTCGATGGCATCCAGCGGGTTCCGCCCCGTCCCGCCCGCCGGACCGCCAGTGTTCCCCGTGGGCTGGCCATTCGCCGGGCCGATCGGCTCGGGCACCCCGGCCGGACGTCCGGCCTGCGTTCCCTGGCGGATCACAAAAATCGTGTCGACCGCCGCATTGGGCGTCACATCGCGCGCCGCGCCCAGTGCCTCCAGCAGTCGATAGTTCGCCCCCTGGATCACAAACGGCCCCGGATTGTTCACCGCGCCCAGCACCGAGAACCGGTTCGCCCGGCTGTCCAGGACGGTCACCGTCACCTGCGGTCCCGGCCGCGGCGGATTGGCGTTCGCCGGCAGCAGGAAGCCCGTCTCAATGCCGATCTGCCCGATCTTCTGCTCCGCCTGCCGCGGGGTGAGCCCCGCGATGTTGACGCTGCCGATGTTCTGCAGGGTGACGTTGCCGGTCTCGCTGACGATCGCTTCGCGCTGGTATTCCGCCTGCTGCAGCACCAGCTCATACACGGTGATCCGCACCGTGTCCCCCGGCCCGATCGGCGTCTCGACGGTGTTGGGGATGATGTCCATCGGCGTCGGATCCGTGGCATTGGCCCAGCGGTCCCGCGGCTCGTCCACCACGTCCAGCTGCTCGAGAATCGGCATCGACTTGGGCTTCACATTGCCCCACGGGTTGTCCTTGTCAAAACGCCCCACTTCGTTGGGCGCCAGGAAGCTGTTCCGCAGGTTCAGGTAGTCTCCGAGGTTTTTGGCGATATCGCCGCAGCCTCCCAGCGTGGCCGCCAGGCAGGCCAGCGCCAACAGCTGTCCGGTGCGAAGCGTGTGGGCGGTCCCGGGGAGGTTGGACGGCATGGAAGCCCTTTCGTAGGCGGGGGAAGCGGCGCGGCAGCAGGGCAGCGGACCTTCTTCCCTCCAGGAGAATGTGCTTTTCTATCGGTCACTCGGCAGACCGCATGAACATAATCCCCCATCCCCGAAAAACCGTCAAGATTCGGGAACCGCGCCCCGGGGCGGCGCTTCACAGAGAATGGGTTGAGTGACTGGTTCTGCTCATGCTACGACGCCCCTGCTGCCACAGTTTCCCGGACCGGCGCATTTTCCGCTACTTCCGCGCGCCTGGCGCGTGCTTACTGACAGGGCAGGCGGGCCTTCCGCGCTCGACGCGCCGCCGCCGCAGGGCCGAATTATTGCAAAAGGGCTTGCAATTGCGTCGATGGTGCGTTAAGCCAACCGTTGTACGGTTCGCCGTATCACCTCTTTTCCGGCTTTCGCCGGGGCCGGTTGAACCGGCGCTTGATAAGTCTGGGCCAAAGTGAAGGACCGCTCGCTCCCCCCCGGTTGAGCGCGGCGAATATAGGTGCTTTATGGCAGTTGTGGTGTACGGCGCCGGTGGCCAGGCTCGCGTCCTGCTCGAATTGATGGACCGCGCCGGCATTTGCCCGCTCGCGGGCCTCGTCGATGACAACCCCGCCCTCCACGGCACCAAGGTCGAAGGACTGCCGGTCCTGGGAAGCGTCGAAAAACTGACCGCCTATGTCCGCGTCTACCGCATCCACCGCGCCGTGATCGCCATGGGCGACAACACCCTCCGCAAGCGCTTCGCCGAGCACGCCCGCTCGCTGGGGCTCCGCCTGCCGGTCCTCATCCACCCCAACGCCTACGTGTCGCCCAGCGCTCAGCTCGGGGAAGGCACCGTCGTTATGGCGGGAGCCGTGGTTTCCGCACATGCGAAGCTCGGCGAGCTCTGCATCGTCAACACCCGCGCCTCCATCGATCACGACTGTGAGCTCGGCGACTGTGTCCATGTCGGGCCCGGCGCCACCCTTACCGGCAACGTCACGGTCGGCAACGAAACCACCATTGGCGCGGGATCCACGATTGTTCCCGGCCTTATTGTCGGCGATTGTTCGATGGTCGGCGCCGGCGCCACGGTCATCCGCGATGTCCCCTCCAACACCACCGTCGTCGGTTGCCCCGCCCGTCCCATCCCCCGGAAAAACGCGCCCGTGCAGGAACCCGCCGCCGCCGTCAACAATTAACCTGCCCGCCCGCCTGTCCGTGACCAACGTGCCCCTGCTGGCGCCGCGTCACGTTTCCGCCAGCCCCCTCCTCACAGCTCGACCGCGCGGTAATCCTCCGCCGCCCATCCCAGCGTCTCGTCCGTGAACACCCCATCGCGCACCAGCACCCGGTACCGAAACCGCAACGTTTCCCCCTTCGCCACCTTCAACGGTTCGTGAAACAAAAACGCTGCGTTGAAAAACACGTAGTGCGGGTCGGCCTTGCCATACCAGGGCGAGGGCGACCGCGGGTTCACCGGGTGATCCAGCATCGCCACCGAGACAAACTCCTCCCATCCGCCATCCACGCGCGCCATCAGCGCCGTCCAGGGGTGCGTCTCGCCGATGATCGGGTGCTTCTTCTCGCCGTTGGGCAGCAGAAATTCCGCATAGTGCAGCTCGCGCCCGGCGCGAAACGTCAGGCCCGAATAGCCGCCCCAGGTGGTGTAGGGGGTGCGGTCGAGTTGCAGGTCCGCCAGCGCCGTCAGGTCCGACGCCCAGTCGATCACCATCATGTTTTCATCGGTGGCGCTCAGCAGCACCGTCCGCGCCTCATCGATCACCGGCCCCGTCACGTCCGACGTCCACTTCACCGCATGGCGGATCGACAGCGACCGCGGCCCGGTGATCTCCGCCTGCGGCTCGGAGCCGGAAACCTGCACCCCGAACGGAGAGTTCTCCTCCCAGAAGTTCGTCCCATTGATATATTTAATGGTGAACCACAGCCCGCGGTGCCACATGTGGTCGGAGCATTCAAACCCCGTCACCACGTGACCCTTCGCCGTCACCAAAGGATGGAAGCAGGGCTTGGGCAGCCCCGGTTCAAACCGATAGCACCCCCCTGCCGACGAGCCTGGAAACCGAAATGCAATCGACCGCTTGTGGGTGTGGGTGACCACCAGAGATTTAGTATCCATGCCCTCATTCTAACGTCTCGCGGCCATTCCGCCCTCCGCCTCCCCCGATTAAGCTAATCGCGATCTGCACCGTCATTCCGGAGTCTTCCATGCGCAATGCCCTCTTCGCCCTGCTGCCCCTTCTCCTCCTTTCCACGCTTGCCCAAACCACCGCGCCCGACGCCCCGCCACCCATCGACATCGCCAAGGCCCCCGCCC
>JBEHXY010000049.1:0-14517 GCA_048498455.1 Planctomycetota bacterium
TGAGTTTGATCAGTTCGGTGGTTTTGGGATCGGTGAGGGTTTTCAGGAGGTCCTCGGGGGAGCAGTGGAGGTCTTCGAGGATGGTTTTGAGGTTGCCGATGCTGGCGGAGAGGTGCTGGAGGAGGGACTCGGGGGAGACTTTGAGGGGGGCTTGTTCTTCGGTGATTCTCAAGGGGAACATTTTGAGACTCCTTTCTCGTTGGGCGTTTTGCCGTTCGGCGTTCGGCGTTTGACGTTGGGAGTTGGGAGTTGGGAGTTGGGAGTTGGGAGATTCTGGGCAGGGCGTCCGTGCGCTGCCGGTGCTTTCATTTTATGCATGAGGTGGTTAGTAGGCGAATATTTTGTTCGTAATTTGTTTGGGTATATGTTCGGGTTGACGGGGGAGGGGGGAATGTGGCAGGGGGGTGAGGAGGGGAGAGGGGTGGGTTGTGGCGCACGGGGTGCGTGTTTGTGGAGGTGGTGGGGGAGAAGGGGTTGGCGGGGTTGGTATTTTCGGGGGGTTCTGCTAGACTGCTGGACTCTGCACACCGGGCCGGGGTCCGAAGTGGCGTTTCACGCCCCCCTGAGAGCTCTCAAATGAAGCGTGCTGTTGTTCGGCTGCTTCACGGTGAACCACAGGAGGCACCTCCGTGCCGAAGATGAAAACCCACAAAGGGATCAAGAAGCGGGTCAAAGTGACCGCCCGCGGCAAGGTCAAGTTCCACAAGCACAACAAGGGGCACCTGCAGTCGAACAAGTCGGGCAATCGCCGGCGGCGGCTGCGGAACACGAAGACGCTGACGGGACCGTTCGCCAAGAAGATGATCATTCTGCTGGGACCGGGCGCCTAACACTTGCCGTCAACATTCACCGGAACTGTCCTTTACCTTCGAACTTGACCTTTATACTGGAACTACACTATGCCACGCGTTCGCATCGGCGCCGCCCGCAAGAAACGTCACAAACGCCTCCTCGAACGAGCCAAGGGCTTTGTTGGAGGTCGCTCGAAACTGTACAAGACCGCGCACGAGACGCTGCTCCGCGCGGGCAATCACCGGTTCAATGACCGCAAGCTGAAGAAGCGTGAATACCGGGCGCTGTGGATCACGCGTTTGAACGCGGCGGCGCAGATGCGCGGCCTGCGGTACTCGCAGCTGATCAACGGTCTCTTGAAGGCGAACATCACGCTGAACCGCAAGGCACTGAGCGAGATCGCGATTGCGGACCCGGCGGCATTCGATCAGATTGTTGCCCAGGCGAAGGCCGCGTTGAACATCAAGTAACGGCGGCGAATTTTGGCGATAGACCCAGGCCCGGAGGCGTTAGACGCTCCGGGCTTTTTTTGTGCGCGGGGTTGGCGCGGGGAATGGGTTGGGATTGGCTGGTTGGGTTGCTGTTTTTAACCACGGAGGGCAGGGAGAGCACCGAGTAGGCGGGAGGGTTTGGGTGGTGGGGGATGGTGGTGCAAAAACAGAGGAGGCCCGGAACCGTGGATGGTTCCGGGCCTCGTTGGGTCTGTGTACCGTCAGCGGCGTCCGCGTTTGCGGGCGCTGCGGATCCCCACCGTGCCCCGCGTGCCCTTCTCCCTTGGCGCTGTGCTGCAGCTCGACATTGAGGGTGCAGGGGCGGCTTATCCGACGGTGACGCGGGCTTCTTTGCCGCGTTCGGTGATGGCATAGGTGGCCCGATCGCCGTAGCCGGTTTCGGTGACGAGCTGTTTGTCGACGAGCTCGCCGATGACGGATTCGAGTTCACCGTCGTTGAGGTTGGGGAACTCGAGGCCGATGCGGCGGGCGGCGAAGCTGCCCCCTTCCATGACGCGGCAGCGTCCCAAGACGCGTGCGGCAATGCTGCTCAACGTGACCGCTTTGGGGGCCGCCGCAACGCGTTTTTTCGCCGGCTTGACCTTCGCTGCGCTCATTCAAGTGCTCCTGGCTGGTATTTGCAGGCGGAGGCGCGTTCTGGCGGACGCGTGGGCCTGCGGTGGATCTGCTCGCAACGGGTCACTCGCCCGCCGCATCTCATTTCCCCCGGCACCCGTTACTGACCGACGGGCTTGGCCTTGGAGGGGCGACCGCCGCGCCAGGGCTTTTGCCACTGTTTTTTGCCGGCGGGGCGATGACCGGCCCCGTTGCCGAAGCCGCCGCGACCCTGACCGTTGGACTGGCCTCCGGGCTGACCGCCATGGCGGCCGTGGCCGAGGAAGCCGCCGCGCTGGGGGGCGGGCTTGGCATGGGATCCGTGACCACCATGCTGGCCTTCTACCTTCATCGGCTGTTTGCTGTAATCGAAACCATCAACAGTCACGCGGGGCAACGGTTTGCCGAGGGCGCGCTGGATGAGCCGCAGGTGGCCTTCTTCGTCCTGGGACACAAAGGTGAAGGCATCGCCGGTGGCGGCGGCGCGGCCGGTGCGTCCGACGCGGTGGATGTAATCTTCAGCGGCGGGGGGGCAGTCGACGTTGATGACGTGGGAGACATCGGCGACGTCGATGCCGCGAGCGGCGACATCGGTGGCGACGAGCACGCGGGTGTGGCCGCGTTTGAAGCCTTCGAGGGCCCGCTGGCGCTGTCCCTGGGAGCGGTCGCCATGGATCGCGGCACAGGAGATGTTGGCGGCCATGAGATTGCGGGTCAGGCGATCGGCGCGGGCCTTGGTGCGTACGAAGCAGATCACGGATTCGAGGCCGGCATCTTCGAGCAGGCGAATGAGCAGGCCGCTCTTGAGGTGGTGGGGGACGGGATAGACGGCCTGGGTGATTCCGGCGGCGGGCATGGCCTTGACGGCCTTGTCGATGACGACGGGGTCGCGCATGAATTCGCGAGAGAGGGCGCGGATTTCGGAGGGCATGGTTGCGGAGAAGAGGAGGGTCTGGCGGTTGCCGGGGATGCGCGAGAGGATTTTGCGGATATCGGGGAGGAACCCCATATCGAGCATGCGGTCGCCTTCATCGAGGATGACGGTTTCGACGCCGTCGAGTTTGGCATAGGACTGGCGAAGATGATCGAGCAATCGGCCGGGGGTGGCGACAAGGACGTTGGCGCCGCTGCGGAAGGCGCGCATCTGGGGACCCATGGGGACGCCGCCGTAGATGGCGGCGGCGGTGATGCGTGACTGGCCGGCGAGTTTGGCGACTTGTTCGGTGATCTGGACGGCGAGTTCGCGGGTGGGGGAGAGGACCAGCACGCGGGTGCCGGGGCGCGGTTCGTTGAGGAGTCGGTTCAAGGTGGGGAGCATGAAGGCGGCGGTTTTCCCCGAGCCGGTGGAAGCACTGGCGACGAGGTCGCGGCCGGTCATGGCCGCGGGGATCGCATCGGCCTGGATCGGCGTCGGCTGCTCGATGCCCATGGCAGCGAGCGCGCGCAACAGATCGGGATGCAATCCAAAAGAAACAAAACCCATAATTCTCCAAATGGGAACGCTGATCACTCAAAAATTGGTGCAGCTGGTATTTCCAACGTCAGCAACTCACCATGAATGACCAGCGCGGGAAGGTTCTTAGAGAAGTCACTATAGCAGATTTGGCCCTTCAAAACATCACAAATCTTTCGCTAATTCGGACCCCCGCTCAGCCTTTGGGGGGCGGGAAAGTCGAACCGGGCGCTGACGGGATCGGGGAACGGCTGGGGCGGATGGAGGTGTGTTGCGGTGCGAACACGGGGGAGCGGCAGGCGGGCGGTCGCTCCAGGGGCCGGCGCTGGAGATGTACGTCTCGGTTTCCAAGCCGGCGAGCGCTGCGGCGGGGAACTGGGTAGTAACCCCTAGACAACACCCGGGTGGCGGCTATATAGTTGTCGGATGCAACAATTGTCCCGCACAACCACCGCCTGCGCGACGGCGCTCCTGGACACGGTACCTGGACTGCTCTGGTACGTTCGCCGGCACATGCGGCGGCACCGGAAAGGGCTATCGGTTCCGCAGTTCCGGGCGCTGGTGCAGATTCAATCCAACCCGCAGATTTCACTCTCGTGCGTCGCCGAGCACCTGGGGGCGTCGCTTCCGACCACGTCGCGGCTGATCGCCAACCTGGTGACGAAGGGTTTTCTTTCGCGCAGCGAATCGCGGAGCGATCGGCGGCAGGTCGTGCTGGTGCTGACCCCGCGAGGCCGGGCGATCATCGATGCGGCGCGGGCGGCGTCGATTGCGCAGATGGAACAGGAGTTCGCACCGCTGGCGGCGGGCGATCGTGAAACGGTCTGCCGCGCGATGACCATCCTGGCGGGGTTTGTGGAAAACGCCCGCTGCAAAAGTGCCACGCCCGCGCCCTCTTCACAAGGGCAGGGGGGGGCGTCGCCGGGGAGCGGGGGATCCGTGCCAAGGCGCCACCGTCCCGCCGCCCGTCGTACCGCCGTCACTGTAAACCGAGGCTAACCCCACATGTGGATCGTCAAGCTCGCCCTCCGCCGCCCGTACACGTTCGTCGTGGCATCGCTGCTGGTGTTCCTCCTGGGGGCGCTGTTCGTGGTGGCGCCGGCGCCGCTGGGCATGCCGACGGACATTTTTCCGAACATCAACATTCCGGTAATCGCGGTGGCGTTCAATTACACGGGGATGTCGCCGACGGACATTGAGCTGCGGATCGTTTCGCCGTACGAAAAGATTCTGACGACGACGGTGAACGACATCGAGCACATCGAGTCGCAGTCGATCAACGGGGTGGGGGTGGTGAAGATTTATTTTCAGCCGAACGCGAAGATTGAGCAGGCGATTGCGCAGGTGACGGCGGTGTCGCAGACGGCGACGCGGCAGATGCCGCCGGGGACGCAGCCGCCGCTGATTCTGCAGTACAACGCGGCGAACGTTCCGATCATCCAGCTGTCGCTGTCGTCGGACACGATTCCGGAGCCGGAGCTGTTCGACCTGGCGATTCAGCAATTGCGCACGCAGTTGATCACGATTCCGGGGTTGCAGTCGCCGTATCCGTACGGCGGCAAGCAGAAGAACATCATTGTGGATTTGGAGCCGGAGAAGCTTTTCGCCCACGGCATTTCGCCGCAGGACGTGTCGACGGCGGTGAACAATCAGAACCTGATTCTGCCGGCGGGCTCGACGAAGATCGGGACGCAGGAATACCCGGTTCGCCTGAATTCGTCGCCGGACGCGGTGGCGGCATTGAACGATTTCCCGATCAAGTCGGAGGGGAACACCACGACGTACATTCGTGATGTCGCCTCGGTGCGTGACGGCTTCGCGGTGCAGACGAACATTGTGCATGCCAACGGGAAGCGGGGCGTGCTGGTGTCGATTTTGAAGTCGGGCAACGCGTCGACGGTGGACGTTGTGGACGCGGTGCTGAAGAACCTGCCGCGGATCAAGCAGTCGCTGCCGCCGGATCTGAAGATCACGCCGATGTTCGATCAATCGGTGTTCGTGCGTGCGTCGGTGCAGGGGGTGATCAAGGAAGCGGCGATCGCGGCGGGGCTGACGGCGCTGATGATTCTGTTGTTTCTGGGGTCGTGGCGGTCGACGGTGATCGTGATGGTGTCGATCCCGCTGTCGATTTTTGTGTCGATCATCATCCTGGGGTTCCTGGGCGACACGCTGAACGTGATGACGCTGGGGGGCATGGCGCTGGCGGTGGGCATCCTGGTGGATGACGCGACGGTGGCCATCGAGAACATTCACCGGAACCTGCACATGAAGAAGGGGCTGGTGCAGGCGATCCTGGACGGCTCGGCGCAGATCGCGGTGCCGGCGTTTGTGTCGACGCTGTGCATCTGCATCGTGTTTGTGCCGGTGGTTTTCATCTCGGGCGCCGCCAGGTACCTGTTCACGCCGCTGGCGATGGCGGTGGTGTTTGCGATGATGACCTCGTACCTGCTGTCGCGGACGCTGGTTCCGACGATGATCAATTACCTGCTGCCGGCGGAGGTGGCGATGTACGGCGGGGTGGCGGATGAGCCGGCGGCGGGCGGCCCGACGCTGGAGTACGCGCGGAACCAGCGGAACGTGACAATTCGCAACCGGATCCTGCTGATCGTGGGGGCGGCGTTGCTGGCGGCGATCGTGGGGGCGTTGTTCTCACCGCTGGCGGCGCAGACGCCGTTCTCGGTTCTGACCGCGGCGCACACGTGGCTGCTGGCGAATTCGCTGCTGGTGTTCCAGATCGCGCTGTCGCTGGCGGCGCTGGTGTGCGCGGTGTGGCTGATCGGGGCGTTGAACCTGATCGGCATCGTGCATGGCGGGTTCAACTGGCTGTTCGAAAAGTTCCGGCGGGTCTACGGCGGGTTTCTGGCGTGGTCGCTGGAGCACCGGATCTTCGTGACCGCGGTGTTCACGCTGATCGTGGTGGGCTCCTGCTTTTTGTTCCCGTTCGTGGGCCGCGACTTCTTCCCGTCGGTGGACGCCGGGCAGATTCGGCTGCACGTGCGGGCTCCCGCCGGGACGCGGATCGAAGAGACCGAAAACCATTTTGCGCGGGTGGAAGATGAGATCCGGAAGCTGATTCCGCGGAAGGAAGTGGCGACGGTCCTGGACAACATGGGCATTCCGAACTCGTCGATCAACCTGTCGCTTTCGGATGGTTCGGTGATGTCGCCCGCGGACGGCGAAATCCTGATCTCGCTGAATGAACATCACCAGCCGACGGCCGACTACATGCGGCTGCTGCGGAAGGAACTGCCCAGGAAGTTTCCGACGTTGACATTCTTCTTTGCGCCGTCGGACATCGTGACGCAGGTGCTGAATTTCGGCATCTCGGCCCCGGTGGACATCCAGATTTCCGGGGGGGTGGCCAACAACACGCGGAACCTGGCGGTGGCTTCCTTGATCAAGAACGACGTCGCCAAGATTCCGGGCGTGGTCGATGTCCGGATGCAGCAGGTTCCCAGGACGCCGGACATCCGGGTCAATGTCGACCGGACGCTGGCTTCGCAGCTGGGGGTGACGCAGCGCGATGTCGCCGGCGACCTGCTGGTGTCGCTGTCCTCGTCGAACCAGACGGCTCCGAACTTCTGGGTGAACCCGCAGAACGGGGTGAACTATTCGATTTACGTTCAGACGCCGCAGTACAAGCTCAACACGCTCAACGGCCTGGACAACACGCCGATCGTTCCCAACGGCGCAACGTCGGCGGACGACACGCAGCTGCTGGCGAACCTGGCGACGATCGGGCGTTCGTATTCGGCGACGAACATCACGCACTACAACGTGCGGCCGTCGTATGACGTGCTGCTGGGCGTGCAGGGGACGGACCTTGGGTCGGCGGCGGACGCGATCAACGAGGTGGTGAACAAGTACCAGTACGACCCGCAGCATCCGGACGATCCGGCGCGGCTTCCGCGCGGCTCTTCGCTGGCGGTGCGCGGGCAGGTGCAGTCGATGAAGGAATCGTTCTCGGGTCTCGCGTATGGCCTGGTGTTCGCGGTGCTGCTGGTGTACCTGCTGATGGTCGTGAACTTCCAGTCGTGGCTAGATCCGCTGATTATTTTGATGGCGTTGCCGGGGGCGCTTGCGGGCATTCTGTGGATGCTGTGGGCGACGCAGACAACGCTGTCGGTTCCGGCGCTGATGGGGGCGATCATGTCGATCGGCGTGGCGACGGCCAACTCGATCCTGCTGATCACCTTCGCCAACGACCAGCGCGATCCGCAGGGGCCCAACATGAACGCCCACGATGCGGCGCTGGCGGCCGGACTCACACGGCTGCGGCCGGTGATGATGACGGCCCTGGCGATGATCATCGGCATGCTTCCGATGGCGCTGGGACTGGGGGAAGGCGGCGAGCAGAACGCGCCGCTGGGTCGCGCCGTGATCGGGGGCCTGTCGCTGGCGACCTTCGCCACGCTGTTCTTTGTTCCCGTGGTCTATTCCGCCCTCCGCAAATCGCCCCGTCTTCCCCCGCAGCACCAGGAGCTCTTGGCATGAATACCGCCGAAACCACCACCCGCACGCAGCGTCCCGCCGAAGCTCACGCCGAGGGCCATGGGGCTGCCGCGCCCGCCGCGCCGGCGGCGCCGGCGGCGGTGCATGAGGAGGACGCGATTCCCAAGGACCTGCGGAAGCCGCACTTTCTGACGGTCGCGTTCGTGCTGATCCTGTTTCTGGGATTGCTGGCGGGTCTATTTGCGCTGGGCTGGTTTCCGCACAAGAAGGCCGTGGAAACGGCGCGGGAGGATGCGGCGGAAATGGGCGCGGAGGACATCAACGTGGCGGTCGCCACCCCGCGGCCGGCGGGGGCCTCGAAGGAAGTGATCCTGCCGGCGACGGTTCGTCCGAACCAGGACACGCTGATTTTTCCGCGGGCCTCGGGGTATTTGAAGCGGCTTTACGTGGACATCCAGGATCACGTGAAGGAGGGGCAGCTGCTGGCGGAAATAGACGCTCCGGAAGTGGACGCGCAGTTGCTGCAGGCGAAGGCGGCGGTGCAGCAGGATGTCGCGAACGTCACGAAGGCGACGGCGGATCTGGCGCTGGCCACGCGCAACCTGGAGCGGCTGCAGTCGGTGAAGACGGAGGTGACCCGGCAGGAACTGGACACCTCGACGACCGCTCGCGACCAGGCGGCCGCCGCGGTGGAACAGGCGAAGGCCAACGTGGAAGCCGCGCGGGCGAACGTGCAGCGGCTGGAAGTGCTGCAGTCCTTTGAAAAGATCACGGCTCCGTTTGATGGGACGATCACGGTGCGGAACTACGACGTGGGCACGCTGCTGACGGCGGGCCAGGGGCGGGAGTTGTTCCGGCTGCAGCAGTCGCAGGTGGTGCGGGTGTTCGTGAGCGTGCCGCAGGTGTACGCGACGGACATCGCCACATCGCAGCCGGCGGTGCTGAACGTCCGCAACTTCCCGAACAGAAAATTCGAAGGGACGATCGCGCGCACGGCCGCGGCGGTGGATCCCAACACGCGCACCATGCCTTTTGAACTTCACTTTCCGAACCCGGACGGGGCGCTTGTTCCGGGCATGTTTGGCGAAGCGCGGCTGCCGGTCGCCAGTGCGCCCAAGGCCCTTCTCGTGCCGGTTTCGGCGATGCTTTTCAACGCCAAGGGGACGTCGGTGGCGCTGGTGAAGGATGGGAAAATCCATTTCCAGCCGGTCTCGATCGACAAAGACCTGGGCACGGACCTGGAAGTGATCGACGGGCTTTCCCCCACCGACCAGGTGGTGGTGAACCCCGGCGAACGGCTGCAGGAGGGGACGCAGGTGCAAACCACGTCGACGGACAGTGCGAAGGCGGCGGTGACGGCAACCGCGAAGCCGTGAAAGGGAGTGGGGCCCTCTCACTTTGTCCGGCGCTTCCTGAACACGAGTCCCACCACGGTGACGACCACGCCGAGGATCGCCCCGCGCGCCATGGCGGGTCCGACTCCCTGGAACAGGGTGGTGCCGCCGGTGGTCGGCAGGGCGACGGCAAGCGCCGGGTTGTAGGAGTGGCCGGGATCGAAGACGAGTGAATTGCGCAGCCCGCGTCCCGCGGCCTCCTGCGCGGGGGCATTGGGGCCGCCGGGCGCCAGGGCATAGTACGACACCTGGACCAGGGCGTTGCGGCCGAAATAGGCGGTGCTTGCTCCCTCGACAGGGCCGACGCCCGCAACGTTCATGGCCAGGGCGTAATGGAAGCGGCGCTGCTCGGGTTCCAGCACGGCATCATGGACGCCGGTGGCAGAGACTTTGCCGCGCAGGGTCGTGGGCATGGCGTCGTCGATCCGCTTGATCGCGTCGCTTCCGGTCAGCGATTTGACCACGGCGGCAAACTGCGACTCGGGCAGCTCGCCCTCGAGGCCGAGGTTTGCATAGGGAATCACCTGCACGATGGCATAGGGGTAACTCAACCAGCGTCCGCTGCCGGCGGCCTGGAACGCGGCATCGAAAACCACTTTGCCGCCGGGCTTCTGCATCTGGGCGGCAGCCGACTGCACGACGTCGTCGGGCACCTGCTCCCAGCCCGGGGGGACTTCGACGGAATAGCCCCAGCGCAGGCCGCTGTAGTGGCTTCCGGGGCCGGCTCCCGGCATGGTGCCCCACACACCAGGGGCGGTGATCGCCAGCATCGCGCACACCAGCAGGCCACGCATCGTTCGCATCATCCATCTCCATTTCTGTTCGTGATCATGGCGATCATACCGCCGGCCGGCGGTGCACCCTTCAGGAATTCGGGAAGTTCGCCGCGCCACCAAAAGCTGCCGCGGGGCTTTGTGCTCCGGGGGTTCTTTGTGTTTAATTCCGGTTCGACTCCGTTTTTCAGGTGCACGCATGAACCTCGACCAGCTGCTCGCCGATTCCGCGGCCGACCTTGCCGCCGCGAACAACGCCCCGTCCCTGGAAGCCTTTCGCATCAAGTACCTCGGCGCCAAGGGGCTGCTCAAGGATGCCGCCGACTTTCTCAAGACGCTTCCAGGTCCGGACAAACGGGCGTTTGGCCAGCGGATGAACGAGGTGAAAAACCAGATCACGGCAGCATTTGAGGAAAAGAAAGCGGCCACGGCGACCGCGGCGCCGGTGGTCACGGGGATCGATATCACGGAGCCCGGCCGCCTCGCGTTCGCCGACTATCGCCCGGGCTCGCTGCACATCATCACGCAGACGATCAACGAGCTGGTGGCGCTGTTTGCGCGCATGGGTTTTTCCGTGGCGGAGGGGCCGGAGGTCGAAGACGACTTCCACAATTTCGAAGCGCTCAACATCCCGAGGATCCACCCGGCGCGCGACCCGCTCGACAATTTTTACCTGGATCGTCCGAGCGGTGCGGCCCCGTTCATGCTGCGGAGCCAGACCAGTTCGGTGCAGATCCGCATCATGGAAACGCAGCGGCCGCCGATCCGCATCGTCGCTCCCGGGCGCGTGTACCGGCCCGACACGGTCGACGCGACGCATCTCTTCCAGTTCCACCAATTGGAAGCCCTGGTGGTCGACAAGGGCATCTCGATGGTGGATCTCAAGACCACCATCGACCAGTTTGCCAAGGCCTACTTCGGGCACGATGTTCAGACCCGCATGCGGCCGAGCTTCTTCCCCTTCACGGAGCCCTCGGCCGAGGTGGATGTGCTGGTTCCGCTGGCCGACGGCTCGTCCCGGTGGATGGAAATCGGCGGCTGCGGGATGGTGGATCCGAACGTGTTCAAGGCGGTCCACATCGATCCCGAGGCGTACACCGGCTGGGCCTTTGGGTTTGGGATCGAACGGCTGATCATGCGGAAGCACAACATCGTCAATCCGAACAACGAGCCGGACATTCGCACGCTGGTGGAGAACGATCTTCGGTTTCTCAAGCAGTTCTGACGAGAGGGGGGCCTGCGCGAGGAGAGGGGGGCTTGCCGGAGTTTTCTTACGTTCCGGGCCGCCGCTCCGTATGATGCACACCTGTTCACTTGTGTTGGGGAGCGCCGGCCATGATTGAGATCTTCGCTCTTTACAAGCTGTGCGGCCTGCTGGGGCGTCGCCTGCGGGACAAGGGGCATCCCACGGTCCGCTACCAGCTGCTGCTGATCTTTGGCTGGTTTTTCGGGGAGCTCCTGGGGGGATTCGTCGGGGCGCTGATCACGATCCTGACCGGGGGCAGCGGGGATGGATTGACCCCGCTGGTGTACATCTGCGCCCTGATCTTTGCGGCAGGGGCGGTGGCGGGGGTGTTCCTGATCGCGCGGCTGCTTCCGGACCGGATCGCACCTCCGGCGGCGTTCCCGGTCGAGCCGCTGGCTGCCCCGGTGGTGGCCCCGGCGGCGCTGGCGCCGGAAGTGCCGGCGGAGCAGGTTTCCTGAGCTTCCGGATCGCGATCATCGCTGTTCCGCCTTTACGTTTGGACCCGGTCTTCGTACACTGATGGGTCTCTGCCCGCATGCGCGGGCAACTTTCTTCTCCCCCCAAAACGAGCGAGAATTCCATGGCGGAAATCACGGCAAAAATGGTCAATGAACTCCGGCAGCGCACCAACGCCCCGATGATGGACGCCAAGCGCGCCCTGGTCGACGCCAGCGGCGATCTCGAAAAGGCCGCCGAACTGCTCCGCGAACGCGGCGCCGCCTCCGCCGACAAGAAGCTCGCCAACGAAATGAAGGAAGGGCTGGTCGCCGGGCGCATCTCCAATGACGGCAAGCTGGGCGTCCTGATCCGCCTTGGCTGCCAGACCGACTTCGTCGCGCGCAACGACGGGTTCCTGAAGCTGCTGGGCGACCTGACGGACCTGGCCTTTGAGAACGGCGTCGAATCGGCCGCCGACTTGAACGCCTTGAAGTATCCCGACGGCTCGGGCCGCACGGTGGAACAGGTGATCAAGGAACTGGTGGGCGGGACGATCAAGGAGAACATCGGCGTGACGGGGCTGGCGCGTTTCAGCACCAGCAACGGCCGCGTGGAAAAGTACGTGCACCACAACTCCAAGGTCGGCGCCCTGGTCCAGATCGATGGGTCCACCGATGACGCGGTGAAAGTGACCGCGGGCGAGATTGCCATGCACGTGACCGCGGGCGTTCCCATGGTCGCCCTGGCGGTCGATCGCACCGGCCTGCCGGCCGATGCCGTCGAAAAGGAAAAGGCGGCCGCGTCCGAAGGCATCACCGGCAAGCCGGCGAACATCGTGGAGAAGATCGTCGCGGGCAAGCTGGAGAAATACTTCCAGGACGTCGCGCTGGTCGACCAGCCCTTCGTCAAGGACGACAAGCGGCGCATCAAGGACCTGCTGGCCGAAACCGGCAAATCAGCCGGCGGTGAAGTGAAAATCGTGCGTTTCGCCCGCTTCAAGGTCGGCGAGGCCTGATCCCGCCCCTCGAGCGTTTTTTGAGCGGCCGATGATTCGGCCGGTCCGCCACGAAGTCTTCCGCGGGGGGTCGCCCTGACCCCCCACGACCTTCGCGGATACAATGGAGCCCATGGCCAAAAAGCGAAGCATCAGCATTTCCCTCGCCGCGAAGTGCCAGCTTCTCTTTGGTTTGGCCGTCCTGGTGATCATCGCCGGCGCGCTGGCCGTTCCGTGGCAGCGGATGGAACAGCTGGCGGTGCAGCCGAACGTAAAAGCGGCGCGGCTCGCGGCGGACCTGTTTTTCCGCGAACTCCACACCTCCCGCCCGAGGACCCTGCCGTCGGTACCGGGTCCTGCGACCACCGCCTTTGCGACGACCAACCCCTGGACCGAGATCGCTCTCACCGACAGCGATTTTCCGCGCCCGCGCATCCTGACGGCAGCCTCCGCCACGCAGCCCTTCACCGGCACCGACGATCCGATCGCCGACCAGGCGCTGGCGCTGTTCCGCGACCGCCCCCAGGAAACGGATTTCGGCAAGGTGTTTACGACGACCGACCGCAAGGGCGAGCGGTTGCGGGTGTACCGCTATGCCGCGCCCATTCGCCTGGAGGCGTCCTGCCTGCGTTGCCATACCGATTACACCGCGTGGGTGCGCCCGGCGACGGCGCCGGCGGGGTTGTCGACGCTGCCGGCGATGCCCACGACCGCCGCATCGACCGCCCCTGCGGTGACGCTGCCGGCGCTGCGCCCGATGGGGGCGCCCAATGCGTGGCCGGTGGTGGGGGTGGTGCGCGTGGATGTGCCTTACCAAACCGATGAGAACCAGCTGCTGCTCAATCGCATCGTGATCGTGGTGGCGGGGATGCTCGGCGGCACGCTCGCGATCGTGGTGTTTTACCTGATCACCAGCCGGCTGATTCTCCAGCCCGTGCGCGTGCTGAAGAACACGGCGGAGAAGGTGGCCAAGGGGGACTTGAATATTCGGTCGGCCATCTCCACGGGCGACGAGTTTCAGCACCTGTCGGAAACCTTCAACACGATGCTGGCGAACTTGAAGGCGTCGCAGGACCAGCTGGAGGCGACGAACCGGTCGCTGGACACGCGGGTGGGAGAGCTGGCGCAGTCGAACGTTGATTTGTTTGAAGCGAACCGGCTGAAGTCGGAATTTTTGACGAACGTGACGCACGAGTTGCGCACGCCGCTGAACGCGATCCTGGGATTCGCGGATTTGATGGGGGACACGGCGGCGCGGCTGGCGACGGTGGGCGGCGCGGCGACGGCGCTGGCGCCGGGGGCGGTGGCGAGCGGGCCGGAGGCGAAGCTGCAGCGGTATTCGGAGAACATTCGCACGAGCGCCCGGCAGCTGCTGGATTTGATCAACGATCTGCTGGACCTGGCGAAGATCGAGGCGGGGAAGATCGTGCTGCGGGAAGAGAAGGTGAACGTCGCCGACGTGTGCGAGGCGATGGCGAATTTCATGCGGCCGCTGGCGACGAAGAAGGGCATCGAGCTGCGGATGAACATCGCACCGGACATGCCGCTGATCACGACGGACCCCGGGCGTTTCCAGCAGATCCTGTACAATTTTTTGAGCAACGCGATCAAGTTCACGCCGGCGGAGGGATCGGTGACGATCACGGCGCGGAACGAAGAGCCGCCGATCGAGGGGGACGGCGCGGGGCCGGTGCAGGAGGTGCGGGTGTCGATCACGGACACGGGTCCCGGGATTTCGCCGGAGGATCAGAAAGTGATCTTCGAAAAATTCCGGCAGATCGACGGCAGCGTGACGCGGCAGCATGCGGGGACCGGGCTGGGGCTGACGATCGCGCGGGAACTGGCGAGCATGCTGGGGGCGCGGATCGA
>JBEHXY010000050.1:0-14479 GCA_048498455.1 Planctomycetota bacterium
GAAACCCACACCACCATCACCCCCACCGGCCTCCTCCACTCCACCCGCACCACCAACAAATCCTTCGGCCCAACCGACACCGACCCCAAAAACGAACAAACCGAAACCCGCGAGGGCCAACTCACCCCTGCCCAAATCCAACAACTCGCTGCCGCCCTCGCCCCCCTCACCACCTCCTCCGCAACCACCCCCACCGTCGCCGACGCCCCCGCCACCACCCTCCGCTACGGCCCCCACACCTTCACCGGCACCTCCCCTGAACTCACCACCGCCCTCACCCTCCTCAACAAACTCACCGCCGAAATCCCCACCACCCCCTGACCCCCAAAACGCGCCCGGCGCAACCAAAACCCAAAACTTACCCCCGCTTATCCCCGCTTAGGCCCACTTATCGCGTCAAAAATCTTACCCAATCTGCCACCACCCCCATTCTCACCCCCAAAAACGCCACTTCTCCCCTCCCGCCTCCCTCGAAATCGCTCAAAAACCACCCAAAATCACCCCCAGTTTCCCTCAACCAACGTTCATCACCGCACTTACATGAACTCTCACCCCATCCCAAACATCTCCTTAAACGCCTCCGGTATCCGCCGCGGCCGCCCCGTCGCCGCCTCCACGAACACCCACTCCGTCTCCCCCACCGCCAGCAGCTCCGCCCCGCGCACCACCTCATACTTCCGCACCGACGCCACCCGCCGCACGTCCGCCACCCACGTCCGCACCACCACCGTCTCCCCCACATACGCCGGCCGCTTGTACTCAATCTTGTGCGACCGGATCACCCACGTCGCGCCCAATGCCATCGTCGCCGCCGCACACCCCACCGCCTCCGCATGCGCCACCGCCGCATCCTGCATCCAGCGCACATACTCGATGTTGCTCGCATGCCCGTTCACATCCTGCGCCGCCGCCGGCACCGTCACCTCATACCCAAACGCCCGGCTCTCGCCCATGCCACATCCCTGACCGCAACACCAACAAAAAACGGGCGTTCGTTTGCACGACGCCCGTTCGCAATTCCATTCCCTGTCCACCATCGCCTCACGGCAGGGGGGCCATCCCTTCCCGATCCAGCCCGCCCTCTTCATCCGAATGCTTCTGTTCAAAGCCGTTCATCGCCGACGCCGATCCCGGCTTGCTCTGCAGGTTGTACCGTGTCGCGGTTCCGTCGGCCACGTTCGAAAGGCCGCTCATCACCGCATCCTTCAGCGATTCGACCGCCGCGACATCGCCCGGCGGAATGACTTCCACCTTCCCCGACGCCACGGTGCCCACGCCCATGCCCAGCGGTTCGACGACGCCAAACTGCGCGCTCGTCGCCCGCACGGTCCGTCCGCCTTCGATCGTCACGCTGCTGCTGGGGCCTTCCACCGACGCCACCTGCGCCGGACCCGAGGGGCCCACCGGCGTGATGCGGCCCGACACCCCGTGCCACCCATAACCCAGGGACGCCGCGACGAACAATGCCGCCGCCGCCGCCACCGGTTTGTACCACTTGCGCTTGCCGCCCCAGAATCCGCCCTGTTTTTCCGCCCCGACCGTTTCTTTTTCCAGCCGCGTCGCCAGCTTCTGGTCGAACTCGTCCCAGTTGATCATCGGGATGCGGCTGCCCCAGTCATCCAGCACATCCTGCACGTCACGGTGTTCCTGGTACAGCTTGCGGGCGTCCGGATCCGACATCAGCCGCTGCTCGACCGACTTCTTCCCCGCCGCATCCAGACAGCCGTCCACGTGCTGGCTGATCAGAAAGTCGAGATGTTGGTTGTCGTTGTTCATACCGTTCCGTCATTGCGGCCGGGGCCGCGGCTATCCGTCTCTCCTTGAAAACGCCCCGTGATTACAGGTAGTTCCCAAGACTCTTCTTCAATTGTTTCCGCGCCATGAACACATGCCACTTCACGGCCTCTACCGAGCAACTCAAAACGTCCGCCACATCCTTCTGTGGCATCTTTTCGATGGCAAACATCACCAGCGCCAGCCGCTGTTTTTCCGGCAGCTCATCGAGCGCCTGCTGAATCGCGTCGCCCAGCTCCGCCGACGTCGCCGGAACGTCCGGGGCATCCAGCACGCTGCCGGCCACGCTGGCCCGCAAATCCTCGCCGTCTTCACCATCGCCGATGGTCTGCTCGAGGGACAGCGCCTGCCGCCGCCCGCGGGACCGCCGATAGTTCAGGGCGAGGTTGGTGACGATCCGCATCAGCCACGGACCGAACCGCTCGGATTGCTGAAGCTGATCCAGGCTGCGGAAGGCTTTCACCAGCGCATCTTGAACCAGCTCCGCCGCGTCGTGTGTGTTGCCAAGGAGCCGCAGCGCCACCGCGGCACACTGCCGCTGGTATTGCTGGGCCAGCAGGCCAAACGCCCGCCGATCGCCCCCTTTAGAGGCGATCACAAGCCCCAGTTCATGAGCGGCCTGTTTGGCCTGCTCCTGAGCTGCCTGGGCCTGGCTGTCGTTGGGCATCCGCTGGCTCATCCCTCTAGACCCCGTCTCCTGCTGGTAGTTAGCGATCACCGCTGCTTTTCCTGCCATGATACGCCTCCCGAGTTCCACACCGTTCGCGCAAACGTCGAGAAGCACCATGGCGGGGTCAAAATCGCCCTTTTCTCGGGCTCTCCTGACCTTCCCTTCTATGGTACTCCCCGCCGCGCAACATCCCAAGAGGCCGGGCACCACATTGTTCGGCGATCCGGCCCCCGCGGGTTCACCAAACAACGCGAGACATTTCCTGGAAACACGCAACAATCTGTAAATGTTTCAGCTTGTGAAGGGATTAACGGGGGAGGTCAGGGGGATGGGCCGCCGTTGTGGCCGCGCACAGGCGGTGCGGCGATGACCTGGGGTTCGGTAACTGAAGACGGGTTTGGTCGGCGGTGCGCGACGGTGGGGGGGATGGCTGGAGGCGGCTGTGAGGTGGTGGGTCACCTGCCGCGGGTCTCGGGTGCGGATCTCAGGTGGAAAGGCCGGTGGCGAGTTCGCTGATGAAGCGCTGCAGTTCGCGCGTCTGGGCATCCACCCCTTCGGCCGCTTTCTGGGCGATGCGACGGATGACCGCGCTCCCGACGATGGCGCCGTCGGCGACGCTGGTCACTTCGCGCACCTGCTCGGGCGTCGAGATGCCGAAGCCGACACACACCGGCACGTCGGTAATTTGACGGATGGCCGCGACGTTGGGGGTGATGTCGGTGGGCAGGGCCTTGCGCTCGCCGGTGATGCCCGAGACAGAGAGGTAGTAGACGAAGCCGTCGCAAAGGCGCCCGATGGCGGCGCGGCGCGGCGGCGGCGTGGTGGGGGCGATCAGGAGGGATGTGCGCAGGCCGGCCTCGCGCATCACATCGACGATCGCGGGCGCTTCTTCCAGCGGAACATCGGGAAGGATCACGCCATCTATTCCGTTGTCGGCGCAGGCACGCGCAAATGCTTCCGTACCTTTCTTAAAGATAATCGAGAAGGAAACCATCGCCATTGTGGGAATCGTCAGACCGCGGGCGCGGGCCTTTTTTACGCTGGCGAGCGAGCTTTCGACGGTCGCTCCTTTCAAGAGAGCTTCCGTATAGGAGGCCTGTACTACCGGACCGTCGGCGACGGGATCGGAGAAAGGAATGCCTAGTTCCAGAATACCGGCCCCGCCGGCCTGGGCGGCCAGCAGAAATTCAGTGGTGGCGTCGCTATTTGGGAATCCGGCGGTGAGGAACGGGCACAACAATTTCAGACGGCGCTTACGTGCCACTTCAAATGCAGTCGTCAGGCGATTCATCGTGTTTCACTCGTTGCGTGCGTGTTCGATGCGTGAAGCCACCAAGATAACGGCCCTGATGAGAAAGCGACAGCATTCGCAAAAGTGCTTAGGTAGATTCACGGAACTGCCGCAAAGAGTGAATCGATTTTATAAGCAATCGTCAATCATTCGATTCATTGACCTTTTCAATAGTCGCTCTTTCTAACTATGCACCCGTTGAGTTTGGCCTCATCGGTTTTTATACGATTTTTCGGCGAAACAGCAGAGATTTTGGTTGCGTGAATTGCCCATTGCGGGCATGCTAAAACTCGAAGGCATAGTGTTCCTACATATCTCAACCGCCTTCGTGACGAAAGTTGAACTTCTCCCGGGTGTCCCACGCCAGGTGGCGAGGTGCGCTCACCCGGTGTTTTTTTTCCGCGTGGCGTCGGTGCCCCTTTTCGGAGGAACTTCCATGAAACGTCGTCGTTCCGGCTTTACCCTGATCGAGCTGCTGGTGGTGGTGTCCATCATCGCGCTGCTGATCGCGATCCTGCTGCCCAGTCTCGCTCGAGCCAAGAATCAGGCCAAGAAAACGGCTTGTGCCAGCAACATGCACCAGATCGGTATTGCGCTCAATACCTATGGCGCCGAGTATGACAACAACCTGCCCCCCGAAACCGGCCGCGGCAGAGAGTCATACGGCTACGGCACGAGCTCCACGCGTCACCTGTACATGCGCTGGGGCTACACCGGCGTGTTGCCTTACACCTATCCCAACGGCGGCACCGACACCACGCACTGGCGCGAGCTGATCTGCATGGACGTCGGCCAGGTGAAAGATCCGCGCGTTTACTACTGCCCCGGGCAGAGCAACACGACGTGGATGTACACCAAGCCGGCCTCTTCCACGACGGATCCCTATTCGTTCCTGGGACCGATCAACGCGCACTCGGGCTACTCCTACCAGCTGCACCTGGGCGGGAACCCGCAGATGAGCAGCACGTTCGTCACCGGGGCGCAGAAGCAGAACGTCAACGGATTCGTGGGCGCCGCGTACAGCAAGCTGACCACGCTGCCCAAGGACATCTGGCTGATGAGCGACAAGATTTACGACGTGATCTCGATTCCGCACGCCGCCAACTCGGGCTCCAACGGCCTGTTTGGTGATGCCCATGTGGAGTTCGGGAGCAACTCGAAGATCAAGACGCTGGCGGTGTTCCCGAATCCCTATTCGGAGACCCAGACCTACACGCTGATTTATCTGTGGGAATCGTCGGCGTCGAAGTCGAAGTAAGCACGCATCGCGTCGCCGCGGTGTGACGCCGCGGCGACGCTCAAAAACCATCGCCGGCAACGCACATCAACGGCGGCGATGGCGCGAGAACGCATCACGCGGGAACGCAAGTGGAAAGGCTGTCCTCCAGGGGCAGCCTTTCTGTTTTTGCCCCTTGTCGCAATTGATATGGGTGGTTTGGAGATAGCGTCGTATTTGGATAAACGGGAAGGATTGTGCGAAAGGGACGAAAGGATGTGTTTTTGTTCTTGCAATCTTTCCGGACCGCGGACATTGTTAAGTCAGTCACTTTCTGGGTCGCTTTCGCGACCGCTTTGCGCCGACCTGCCACGATCTCTGTCCGATTCTCGCTTTGCGCCGCGTGTGTGCTTGGAGCGGAGAATCGGTTTTGTAACCCCTGACCTGCGCCCCCTGGAGGTCCCATGAAACGTCGTTCCGGCTTTACCCTGATCGAGCTGCTGGTGGTGGTGTCCATCATCGCGCTGCTGATCGCCATCCTGCTGCCCAGCCTGGCTCGCGCCAAGAACCAGGCCAAGAAGACGGCTTGCGCCAGCAACATGCACCAGATCGGCATTGCGCTGAACACCTATGGTGCGGAGTATGACAACAACCTGCCCCCGGAAACCGGCCGCGGCCACGAAAACTACGGGTATGGCAACACGTCGAATCGCCACCTGTACATGCGGTGGGGCTACGCGGGCGTGCCGCCGTACATGTTCCAGAATGGCTCAACCCAGACGACGCACTGGCGCGAGCTGATCTGCATGGACGTCGGCCAGGTGAAGGATCCGCGCGTGTATTACTGCCCCGGGCAGAGCAACAGCACGTGGATGTACACCAAGCCGGCCTCGGCCACGACGGATCCCTACAGCTTCCTGGGACCGATCAATGATCACTCGGGGTATTCGTACCAGCTGCACATCGGCGGCAACCCCGACGCCACCAACAAGTTCTACAGCGGCGGGGCGTCGAAGAACGTCGGCGGTTTTTCCGGCGCGGCGTACACGAAGCTGACGGCGCTGCCCAAGGACATCTGGCTGATGAGCGACAAGATCTATGACGTGATTTCGATTCCGCATGCCAACAACGCGGGCTCCAACGGCCTGTTTGGCGATGCCCATGTGGAATTTGGCAACAACGCCAAAATCAAGACCCTGGCGACGTTCCCGAATCCCTATTCGGAAGGCCAGACCTTCACCATGATCTACCTGTGGGAACAGGCGGCGGCCCACTCGAAGTAAGGGCCCGACAAAAACGCGGGATATGCCCGGCACACACGGAGGAGGTCGCGCTTCGCAGCGCGGCCTCCTTTTTCTTTTGCGATAAAGGGGCGGGCCGCAGGGCCAGAAATAGCGGCCGGGCTGGGCGGTTTTTCGCGGGGGACTCAGGGGTCTGGTGAGGGTCTATTTTACCTAATTTAACGTCAGCCGCCGAAGTGCATGAGTGGGGCGGCGGGGGTGCAAGCGCGGCGCTGGATGGGTTTCGCCCATATTTTGATTTTTCGTTGCAATTGGCGCGAAGTTAGCGCATTTTATATGCAGTGCGACGGTTTGCCTCCCTGTCTTTCGGGCTAAACTCAGCACTTTTGGCGGAAACCATAACGGCGGCTTCTCTATTGACGAGCCGCCGTTTAAAAATTCGATCTCCCAGACCTGCGCCACCCTCTTTTTTCCGAGGAGTTGTCCCATGAAGCGTCGTCGTTCCGGCTTTACTCTTATTGAGCTGCTGGTGGTGGTCTCCATCATCGCGCTGCTCATCGCGATTCTCCTGCCCAGCCTGGCGCGGGCCAAAGCGCAGGCCAAGAAGACTGCCTGCGCCAGCAACCTGCACCAGATCGGTATTGCGCTCAACACGTATGGCGCTGAATATGAAAACAGCCTGCCGCCTGAGACGGGCCGCGGGTATGAGAGCTACGGCTACGCCAACAACGTGACGGCGAACCTGTACCTGCGTCGCGGCGAAGGCGGTCTGGCCCCCTTCAAGTTCCAGAACGGCACGACGCAGAATCCGCACTGGCGCGAGCTGATCTGTATGGATGTCGGGACGGTCAAAGATCCGCGCGTGTTCTACTGCCCCGGGCAGAGCAACAGCACGTGGATGTACACCAAGCCGGCCTCGGCCACGACCGATCCCTACAGCTTCCTGGGACCGATCAACGATCACTCGGGGTACACCTACCAGATCCACACCGGCGAAAACCCCACGCAGACGAACGTGCTGGTGAACAATGGCCAGCAGAAGAACGTGGCGGGCCAGTATGTGGGCGCGTATTACACCAAGCTCACGGCGCTGCCGCAGAACCTGTGGCTGATGTGCGACAAGGTGTATGACGTGATTTCGATTCCGCATGCGAACAACGCGGGCTCGAACGGGATGTTCGGCGACGCCCACGTGGAATTCGCCCAGAACTCGAAGGTCAAGACGCTGGCGTCGTTCCCGAACCCCTACGGCGGGAAGGCGTACACCGTGTTTTACCTGTGGGAAACGGCGGCTTCGCAAAGCAAGTAAGGGCTGTTCCCCGGGAATGGTTTTCCAGGACGGAGGCCGCGGATTTGCGGCCTCCGTTTTTTTTGCGCGGAGCTGGGGGAAGGATGCGATGAGGGCGCGAGGGCAGCGGGCGCGCGGCGGCACAGGAAGGGAGAGCGCCGGTCGTGGCGGCGGTGGGGGGGATCAGCGGGTGCGGCTGGTGGCGGCGGGGGGCGGGACGGTGTTGCGGGCGGCGGCCTGCAGGAGGGCCTGGTAGGCCTTGTAGGCGTCATCGGCGGAGGAGAATTCGCCGGCGTCGAGGCGTTTTTTCACGGCAAGGGTGGCAGCGCCGGTGGCGTTGCTGAGGGCCTTGAGCATGGCGGTCTGGCTGGCGGGGACTTCGCTGGCGACATCCTGGAAGGTGGCGGCGACGACTTTCCACTGGGCGCCGATTTTTTTAAGTTTCACGCCGGTGACTTCGGTTTCGGCGTTGGGATCGACGGCGGCTTTTTTCTCGCCGACGGTGGCGGTGTCGCCGTTGACGGAGATGTCGGTCTTCTGGATTTTTTCGAGCGCTTCGTCGGCGCTTTTCACCAGGGAGGCGTTGGAGAAGGTGCGGCGCGCGGGCTCGCCGAAGCGCTGTTCCATCGCATGCATCAGCGAGAGGGGGGCCCACTGGGTGGTGAGATTGACGGTGGCGCGTTCTTCCTCGCGGTCGTCGGCGAAGGTCATGGCGGTTTTGGCGAGGGGCACATCGCCGGCGCGGAGGGCGGTGTAGAGCGTGACGAGGGCGGCGCGGGGAGTGGAAAGGTCGGGGGTGGCGGCGGCGGTGGTGGTCTGCCCGCGCGCAACGGCCGCCATCATCGCCACCCACCCGATTGCCAGCACAGGTTTCATGGGTTCCCCTGCAACGCCCGGCGGGTCGTCGCCAAAAAAGTCTCGAGATGTCCGTTGACGGCAACGGCCTGTTCCATGGGGGCGAGGTGGCCCGCGGAGACGACCTGCACCACCATGGCGTGGGGCATGTGGGACTGCATGTTCAGGGCGACCGACGGCGGGGTGATGGAATCCTCAGCGCCCACGAGGACCATGACGGGGATCGTCAATTCGGCGAGGAGATCGGTTTGATCGCGGCGGCGTGCCATGGCGGTTTGCGCGGCGACGAGGCCGTCGACGGACTGGCGTTCCATGATGGCGCGGGCCTTGGCGCGGATGGCGGGGTCGGGTTTTTTGCGCATCATGCGGGTGAGGGAGGCTTCGAAGAAAGCGGCGGTGCCGTCGGTGGTGATTTTTTCGATGGAGTCGAGGCGGGCCTTGCGGGCCTCGGGGGAATCGGGGTCGGGGCGGGTGTCGACGAGCATGGCGGCGGAGACGACGTCGGGGGCGTCGCGGAGGAGGGCGAGCAGGACGTAGCCGCCCATGGAGAAGCCGCCGACGATGGCGCGTCCACCGGCTTCGCGTTCGATGAACTCGCGGATGTCGGCGGCGAAGGCTTCAATGGAGGTGCGTTCACGGGGAAGTGCGGGGCGGCCGCCGAAGCCGGGAAGGGTGGGTGTGAGGACGGTGCGACCGCGTTTGCGCAGGTGTTCGGCCTGCGCCTCCCACATGGAGGGGTCGAGGGGGAATCCGTGAATCAGGACGATGGGATCCATGCAGGCGATTTTACCAGCAAACCCCGCACCCTGCCCCTTTTGCCCGAATTGAAGATGGGAGGCGGGTGGCGTGGAGGGCGGGCGGCAGGGTTTATTCGCGCCAGACGGGGTCGTCGGGGGAGACGGTGGTGATGGCGCGGAGGGTGAGGTCGGACAAAATCGGCCATTGGAGGCGACCGAGTTTCATCACATGGGTGACGCCGGTGCCGGCATAGGGGCGGCTGCCGGGGATGGTGACGGTGCCGAGGGCGGCGAGCTGGGTGTGGAAGGGGACGGAATCGAGGAGGGCGTTGTTGTGCAGGACGAACTCGACGCTTTTGCCGCGGGCGGTGGATCCATACATGCTGACCTTGCCGGGATGTTTGAGGAGCCAGCGGGTCATCTGCATGTCCTCTTCGCGGCACTGGGGGCCTTCGACGACGAGGGGCCGGTGGCCTTTGCGGAAGAGGACGAGGCCGTCGGTGCCGGCGTTTCCGCCGGTGTCGCCGCCGACGCAGCGATGCCAGGCGGCGGTCCAGCTCTCTCCCTGGACGTAACCCCACATGAGTTTTTTGACGCCCTGGGCGAGGCCTTCCTGGCCGTAGACATGGTCGTGATAGCCGAGGGCATCGATGTTCAGATTGATCATCGGGAGGCCTTCGCCATTATCAAGAAGGCGGACGTTGCCCTGCATGGTGCCGTGCGGCGCGGCGAGGACCCAGTGGTGGACCGCGCCGGTTTTTCCCGGGGCGCGGAAGGGGCGGATGTGGGGAATGGCGGGGAAGGTGGGTTTGAAGGTGAGGTTGGTGGAGAGGACTTTGTCGCGGCGGACGACGGGCCGGCCGCGGACGATTTCGAAAGGATAACCGCGGGCGACGATGCCGAAGGAACCATCCTGGCGGAGGGTGACGCGGTTGGGTCCGATGCGGATGTCGGGGACATCCATGGCGGGGAGATTTTCGGATTGCTGGTAGAGGTTGAGGAACTGGGCGGTGCGTTTTCCGCCTTCGTAGACGGCGAAGTAAGCGGCGGGATATTGGGATGCCTTGAGGCCGGCGCGGATTTGTTCGAAAGGTTTGCCGAGGGTTTTGTGGGCGTGGCGGTGAATTTGTGCGAGGTAGGTGGGATGGAAGGGGAGGCCTTCGAAGAGCGCGAGGAGGATGCCGTTGCCGCGGGAGTCGATGGCGCGGAAGTACCACCACTCGTAGGCGCCGGGGGTGTGGAGGATGTGGGGGGATTCTTCAGCCCAGCGGGCGCTGGCGGTCTGGGCGTCCATACCGGCCATTCCGGCGGGCGCATGGACGATCACAGGCTTGATGGTGACCTGTTGCTTCACGTAATCCCTCAAAGCGGAGGCGGAAATGAAGGCTACCCATCCGCAGTAGCAAAGGCCGCGACTCGAGAGTGCGTGGCCCAACCTTTCAGTATAACGGCCTTTGGGGTGCTCCGCCGCCACTTATTTTCGGTTATAGGAAACTACCTAGATCGGAAGGTTTGTCCGACGGTTGAAGTCGTGGCGGGGGGGTGTTGCCCAGGTCATGCGGACGGATATTACCCCTTCGAAAATAAATAGTTAGCCACCTTGCGGATTATAGGCGCAGCGAGCGCGTGTTTTGCTGAAAGACAGTTGCCGGAGCCAACGTCGATCCCGCGACTGTGTCATCCCGGTAACGGCTGGAGGTGCCCTATGACCCGTACCCAATCTACCCTGTTTATCACGGCTGCCCTTGTGACGGGCGGTTTGCTGGCGATGCCGAGCGCTGCACAGGCGCAGATCTACACGCCCGGATATTCGCCGTATCAGGCGCCGATCTATCAGTCGCCGATGTATCAGCCGGCGCCGCAGGTGGCGAGCTATGGCTATGCCCTGACGCCGGAGCAGATCGATCAAATCATGGCGCCGATCGCGTTGTATCCGGACCCGCTGCTGGCGAACATTCTGCCGGCGTCGACGTATCCGCAGCAGCTCAACGAAGTGGCGACGAGCATGCGGGCGAATCCGAACATCGACGACAACTACATCAATGCGCAAAACTGGCCGGAACCGGTGAAGGTGCTGGCACACTATCCGGAATTGATCACCTTCATGACATCGCGTCCGGATTGGACCCTGGCGCTGGGTGCGCTGATGGTGGAGCAGCAGGGGGACGCGATGGACTCCATTCAACGGCTGCGTGCCGAAGCGCAGCAGTGTGGCACGCTCTACACGACGGCGCAGCAGCAGGTGGTGATGGACAACAGCTACATCCGGATTCTGCCGGCGCAGCCCAACGTGGTGTATGTGCCACAATATGATCCGCAGGTGGTGTACGTGCGCGGCCGGGCGCCGCGGGACGCGGTGCGGTTCAACGCGGGATTCCGGGTGTCGCCGAGTCTGGTGTTCGATTTCGACTGGGCGCATCACGACGTGGGCGTCGGGGCGCACTGGGACCGCGGTCGTCCGGAGCATGACCGGGATTTCCATCCGTGGCAGCACGACGATCATTTCGGCAGACCGGCGCTTCCGCCGGCGGCCGTGAACCGGTTCAACAACGATGCCCGTCGCGGCTATGTGCCGCCGCCGCCGGGGCGCGCGGTGTTCAACAACAACGACAACCGCGAAGCGGTGCGGCAGGCGGTGCAGCGTGCGCAGCAGTCGCGGCCGCAGTTTCCGCAGCGCAACAACGACGGCCGGTTTGACAATGGCGGCCGGTTTGAAGATCGCAATCGTTAATCTTTTCCATGTCTGTCCGAAGCCCGAGGCCTAGAATCCCTCGGGCTTTTTCATTTTCGGAGATTTCACAATGAGTACCCGCATCCCCGCCGCGCTACTGTTCACGACTGCCCTGACGGCCCTCTCCGCCTGTCAAACGACGACGAAAGAGCCGGTGACGCGCACGCGTGAGGCTCCCTCCTCGGTGCCCGCACCGGTGTCGACGGCGGCCACCGATCGCCAGACGTATGCTTCTCCGCAGGCGGCGCTCGATGCGCTGGTGACGGCGGTGAAGAACCAGGATCGCGATGCCCTGCGGCGGATTTTCGGGCCGGAGATGGACCGCATCGCGGCCGCGGACCCGGTGGAGCAGAAGGCGGCGCTGCAGCGGTTTGCGGACCGGCTGGCGGAAAAGACGCACATTGAGACGGACGCGAGGGGATCGACGGCGGGCATTTTCATCGGCAGCAACGATTACCCGCTGCCGATTCCGCTGGTGAAGGATCCGCAGGGGAAATGGTTCTTCGACACGCAGGCGGGGGAGACGGAAATTCTCAACCGGCGGATCGGGCGCGACGAGCTGGACACGATCGACTTCTGCCGGGCGTTCGCGGACGCGCAGCGGGAATATGCGGCGCGGGATCATGACGGCAACGGCATCACGGAATATGCGCGGCGGCTGGTGAGCTCGCCGGGCCGGCACGACGGGTTGTACTGGCCGGCGTCGGCGTTTGAGGAGCAGAGCCCGCTGGGTCCGCTGGCGGCGCAGGCGGCGGCGGAGGGGTATCCGGTCAACGGGCAGAACGGGCGGGGGCAATCGGCCCAGGAGCAGGCCAGCGGACCGCACCCGTTCCATGGCTATTACTTCAAGATTCTCACGCGGCAGGGACCGGCGGCGCCGGGCGGGGCGTACAGCTACATCATCAATGGCCACATGGTGGGGGGGTTCGCGTTCCTGGCGTATCCGGCGGAGTATGGCAAATCCGGGGTGATGACCTTCATCATCAACCAGAACAACACGCTGTATCAGAAGGACCTGGGGCAGAGCACGGAGGCGCGGGCGCGGGCGATCACGACGTTCAACCCGGACCAGGGCTGGACGCCGGTGAAAGACACGCCGACGGCGGCGACCCAGCCGGGACAGTGATGTCGAGCCCGGCGTGAGCGAAGTGCTGGAGGGTGTGCGGCTGAGGTCGCAGGTCCCGGGTGGGACAATTGCACAAGCGCGGGCACTCGGCCGATAGACAGGGGGAGGTTCTGCAGGCGAGAGCTGCTGCGCGTGTTTTTTTGATGCGTGGCGGGGAGCATGCAGGGAGCTACGTCCGCTAATATAGGGTCACGTGGGCCTGATCTCCGGGCCCCAGCCGAGGACCACTTATGCCCAGCGATTCATCCGCCGTCGCGATCCAGCGCGACTACTATGCCCAGACCGCGTCGAATTATGACGAGATGCACCTCGGGCATGATGAAGAGCATGACATCGCGCTGCAGTTTTTCGCGGCGATGATTCATCATTACAAGTTCACGTCGGTGCTGGATGTGGGGGCGGGCACGGGGCGGACCATTTCGTTTCTCAATGCGGCCTGCCCGGGGGTGAAGGTGGTGGGCATCGAGCCGGTGAAGGCGCTGCGGGAGATCGGACACAGCAAGGGGCTTTCGCCGGAGGTGCTGATCGACGGCGACGGCAGCAAGCTCGGGTTTGCGGATGGAGCATTCGACGTGGTGACCGAGTTTGCGGTGCTGCATCACGTGCCCAAGCCAGCGGTGGTGGTGGATGAGATGCTGCGGGTGGCGCGGCGCGGGATTTTTATCTCCGATGCGAACAACTATGGGCAGGGGGGATCGGGTTCGCGGCGGATCAAGCAGACGCTGCGGGCGCTGCGGCTGTGGAAGCTCTTCAACCTGGTGAAGACCAAGGGCAAGGGCTACTCGATCTCTGAAGGGGATGGGCTGTATTACTCCTATTCGGTGTTCGACAATTACGCGCAGATCCGGCGGGCGTGCGGGCGGGTGCACGTGCTGAACACACGGGGCACGGGCGTCAATCCGTATCGCACGGCGGGGCAGGTGGCGCTGCTGGGGCTGAAGGACAAGAGCTCCTGACGGGGTGGGGGGTGGAGCCGGGGCGGGCTTAACGGGGCGTTCTGATCGCGTGCCCCTGACAACCCGCCTGTTCGACGGTATCCTCTGGCGTTCTGTCCCCGCGCCAGGAAATTGCAATGAAAAAACTCCTCGTTGCCAACCGGTCTGAGATTGCCATTCGCGTGATGCGTGCCGCCACCGAGCTGGGCTTTCGGACCGTCGCCATTTACTCGCATGAAGACCGCTACTCGCTGCACCGCTTCAAGGCGGACGAGTCGTACCAGGTGGGCGGTCCGGACGCGCCGGTGAAGAACTACCTGAACATCCCGGAGATCATCCGGATCGCCACGGATGTGGGGGTGGAGTTCATCCATCCGGGGTATGGGTTTCTCTCGGAGAACGCGGACTTTGCGCAGGCGTGCGCGGAGGCGGGCATCACGTTCGTGGGGCCTTCGCCGGAGATGCTGCGCGGGTTTGGCGACAAGACCGCGGCGCGGAAGATTGCGGAGCGGGCGGGGGTGCCGATCGTCCCGGGGACGGCGGAGTCGGTGGTGAACTGGAAGGACGTGCAGCGCGAGGCGAAGCGGATCGGGTT
>JBEHXY010000051.1:0-14423 GCA_048498455.1 Planctomycetota bacterium
GGTTTATCCAGACGCCGGACGGGGAGGCGGGGCTGAATTATCTCTGCGGGGCGTATCGGAAGTTTTTCATGCACATCGATCCCTACATGCGGGTGATGGCGCAACTGGTGCAGCGCGGGGAAGCGCCGGCGGCGATCATGGGGATGATCCGGGAGGAGGCGGCGGCGGCGGCGGGAGCGGCGCGGGCCTCGGGCACGGTGGGGCGTAACGATGCGTGCCCATGCGGCAGCGGCAAGAAATTCAAGAAGTGCTGCGGGCGGTGAGGCGTCAGAGCGGGTGGGCGAGGCGCCAGGGGTAGAACGAGGGGTCGATGGGTTTGCCGCCGCAGATTTTGAGCAGCGAGTTGATCTGGCCGCGATGGTAGGTGCCGTGGTCGGCGACGTGCATGAGGAGCTGGCCGAGCTGCAGGGTGACCTGTTCCTTGCGGAAGTTGGTGTAGGTGAGGGGGGCATTGAGGGCGGTGAGGGTTTGGCGGGCGATGAATCCGGTAAAGGCCTTGTGGACTTCGGGCCAGCGCTGGGCGAGTTCTTCGCGGGTGGGGCAGTCGGCGGGGGTGAGGTTTTGCGGAAGGCTGGTGCCCAGGAAGCGGTTGAGCCAGGTCCATTGCGAGCCCATGGCGTGGACGAGGAGGGCGTGGAGCGAGCCGTGGGAAATGCCGCGGTCCTTGTAGTATTCCTCTCTGGCGATGGACGTGGCGGCGGCGAGGACGGCGCGGTCCTGGTCGATCATGAATTGGAAACGGTCGGGGAGAAAGGCGTAAGGGCCAAGCTCGGATTTCATGCCAGCATCCTGTTTGCAAAGCAGCTTATTTGTAGACGGCCCAGTGCAGGGCACGCATCGCGTTGACGGCGTGGCGTCCCCAGTGGTGCAGGTGGCCAAAATGCACCCACTGAAAAAGGATGTCGTCGGTGTAGGCGTCGCCGCTGAGTTCCCACGCCGCGACGCCGGGCAGCAGGTCACGGTAGATGTCCGCGAGATCATCCGCAAGATCGCCGGTGCCCATTTCATCGGTGGGCCCGGCGTCGACGGGGTTGAAATGGGCGCTGTAGATCGGCGTGATCGGCAGGGTGTCCATGATGTGGGTGTAGATGACCTGCCATTGCTCGTTGGTGAGGCGGAGGTCGGCGGGGATGGAGGGGCCGCCGCTGTTGATGTCGAGGTCGCGCACCATGGGGGCGGCCGCATAGAGAATGGCAATGGCGTGGAGGAGTTCCTGCATCCAGGCGTCGGCGTCGGCGGGGCGAGACTCGACGAGGCGACAGAACCGTGCGGCGGCGCCGACGAAGGTTCGCACCGAGGGGTGTTCGCGGAGAGCGTCAGGCATGGGCGCCTTTCGAAAAGGAGGTGCGCGCGGGAGGGACCCCGTTATAGCGGAGGCACCGGCACGCCGCGCTGGTAGGAGGAGCGGGTGTGGCCGGTGGGGTCGATGCTGCTCTTGAGATCGCAGGCGTGGGCTTCGGCGCCCAGGCCGAAGTCGCTTTCGACGAGGTTCTGGATCTCCTCCATCTCCGCGCCGCTGAGCGTGCCGCCATCGCAGGCGGCGGCGAACTCGCGAAGCTCCGCCTCGGTGCTGATATTGGGCTGGACGCTGGCGACCGTCGGCCAGGTGAGCAGCCACTTCAGGGCGAGCTGACCCATCGTGCAGTTGTGGCGCTTCTGGATGTGGCGGAGTTTTTCCACTTTCTGCAGGCCGAAGACCAGCCAGTTGCGGTCGCGGAACTTGCGGTGGTCGTCGAACTTTTCGTCGGGCGAATAAATGTCCTGCAGGATGCCCGAGGAGTGCGGTACGCGGGCGATGAGGGCGGCGGATTTCGTCTCGGCGGCCACCTCGGCGAACTCGCGGCCGGGGTGCTGCTCGAGCATGTTGAAGACCGTCTGCACGGTTTTGCAGGTGGGCCATTGCCGCAGGGCGACGACCCCTTCCTCGCGCCAGCCGATGGCGGGTCCGAGAGCGATGCCCCAGTGCCGCACCTTGCCGGACTGCACGAGTTTTTCCATGGTGCGAACGAACTCCGCGTTCATCTGCGACAGCTTCATGTTGTGGGCTTGGTAGAGGTCCACGTAATCGGTGCCCATGCGGGAGAGGGACTGCTCCAGCGCGAAGGTGACGAACTTCTCGGAGAAGTCCTGCCTGCGTTCCTTGTGCGAGCCCGCGGTGCCCGGATCGTTGTAAAAGTCGTAGCCGAACTTGGTGGAGAGGACGACTTTGTCGCGGCCGGCGTACTTGAGGGTGTCGACCATCAGCCGCTCGGCGTGGCCGTTGGAGTAAGCGTCGCCGGTGTCGAAGAAATTCACGCCCAGGTCGAAGGCGAGGTTCTGCAGGCGGACGCCCTCGGGGGCGTCGGCGACGGTTTTGCCCCACATGTGCGAACCGTAGATGAAGTTGCCGAAGGAGAGTTCGGACAGCGAAAGCGTGGTGCCGGGGAGGGTGCGATAACGCATGGAGCGGCCTCGTGAAAACAGGGAATCGAACCCGCTATCGTAACGCATGGCGGGGTCGCTACACTACTGCCCATGAGTACGAAATCGACCGGAAAAAATGCGGTGATCCTGCTTTCGGGCGGGCTGGATTCGGCGACCACCCTGGGCATCGCGGCGGACCAGGGCTATCGCTGCCATGCGCTCTCGTTTGATTACGGGCAGCGGCACCAGCGGGAAGTCGCGGCGGCGGCGGCTTTGGCGCGACATTATGGGGTGGCGCGGCATGTCACCATGCAGATCGACCTGCGGGCGTTCGGCGGATCGGCGCTGACGGCCGACATCGCGGTGCCCAAGGATCACCTGGGGGCGGCGGCGCCGGGAGAGTCGGCGATTCCGATCACCTATGTGCCGGCGCGGAACACCGTGTTTCTCGCCTTCGCGCTCGCGTTTGCGGAGACCGCCGAGGCGTTCGATATTTTCCTGGGCGTCAACGCGGTGGATTATTCGGGGTACCCCGATTGCCGGCCCGAATTCGTGCGCGCGTTTGAGCAGGTGGCGAACCTGGGCACGCGTGCGGGGGTGGAGGCGGCGGCGGCGGGCCATGCGGGCGCTTTTCACATCCATGCCCCGCTGGTGCAGCTCTCGAAGGCCGAGATTATCCGTCGCGGCCTGGCGCTGCAGGTGCCTTACGCGCTCACGCACTCCTGCTACGATCCCACGCCGGAGGGGCTTTCCTGCGGCCACTGTGATTCCTGCCTGCTGCGGCTGGCCGGCTTCCGCGAAGCGGGCGCCGTCGATCCGGTGCGCTACGCCCCATAAGCATCCTCCCACCAGTGCTGCTCATGCCGCCCCGGGATCGTGCCGATCACTCCGGCATACCTCTCGCAGGAGCGTGCATGTCTTCATTTTCAGCGCTTGCCACGCCGCGTGTGCCTCGTTTGTCGGATGTCGTCGCCGCCTTTTCGTGCGCCCTGGACATCACGGAGGGACAGCCGGAGGGGCATGCCGCGCGCACGTGTATGATCGGCATGCGCATCGCCCGGGAGATTTACCTCACGCCGCGGCAGCGCAACGCGCTGTTCTATGCGCTGCTGCTGAAGGACCTGGGCTGCTCCAGCAACGCGGCGAAGGTGTGCTATCTCTTTGCCGCCGACGATCGCCAGTTGAAGGCGGAGCTCAAGACCGCCAAATGGACGGGGATGCTGGGGCGGCTGGGATACCTGGTGAAAAATGTGGCGCCGCGGGCCGGAGTGTTTTCGCGCCTGCGGCAGTTCGCGCGCGTGGCCCGCAGCGCGGAGGCCACCGCACGCGAGCTCGTGGAACTGCGCTGCGACCGCGGCGCGTCGATCGCCATGATGATCGGCCTGCCCGGCGAGAGCGCCAGCGCCATCCGGTCGCTCGATGAGCACTGGGACGGCAGCGGCTATCCGCAGGGTCTCGAGGGAGAGACCATCCCCATCCTGGCGCGAATCGCCGGCCTGGCCCAGACCGTCGACGTGTTCCTGCGGCGCGACGGGCTCAGTGCCGCCCTCGCGGTGGCCCGCCGGCGCTCGGGCACCTGGTTCGACCCGGACCTCGTCAAAGCCCTGCTGGCCGCGGAAAAGGACACCGCCTTCTGGCAGCAGGTGAATTGCGAAAACCCAATGGAGGAGGCGCGGCGCTTTGAGCCGCCGGCACAACTGCTGCCAGCGGATGATGACGCCCTCGACCGGCTGGCCGAGGGTTTCAGCCACGTCATCGACGCCAAGAGCCCCTGGACTTTCTGCCACAGCCACGGCGTCGCGGACCTGGCGGTGGGCATCGCCACCACGCTCGGCCATCCGCCGGAGTTCGTGCGGTCGCTGCGCCGCGCGGCGCTGCTGCACGACATCGGCAAGCTCGGCGTTTCCAACCTCATCCTGGACAAGCCCGGCAAGCTGACGGCGGTGGAAGCGGCGATCATGCGCACGCACACCTCCTTCACGCGGCAGATTCTTTCGCGCGTGCCGGGCCTGTCGGACATCGCCGCCGCGGCCGCCGCACACCACGAACGGCTCGACGGCACCGGGTATGACCTGGGCGTTCCCGCGGAGCACATCGGCATCGAATCGCGCATCTTGGCGGTGGCCGACATGTACGAAGCGCTCTCCGCGCGGCGGCCCTACCGCAAGGATCTCACCGACGCCGACGCCCGGCAGCTTCTCCGCCAGCAGGTCGGCACCGCCCTCGATGCCGAGGTGTTCGCGGCGCTCGAGTGGTTCCTCGACCGCACCGACTGGCAGCCGATCAAACTCGCGGCATAGTCGCCCGCTCCGGCGTGCCCACCGCCACCTCGACCGGAAAAGCCCGCGGCGCTCGGGGCGTCCGGCGCTGGTACGCCCAGTTCCAGATCGATCCATGCGCCTGCGACGCCAGCGCCGCAGCCACCACCGCCACTCCCTCCACCCACTGCACCAAGCTGCTTTCGTCCACCATCATCAGGCACAGCATCAGGAGCGACGCGGCCAGCGCGGCAAGCGCCGCCCCGATCACCATCGGGTGCCGCCCGCCAAAGCAGGTCCCTCCCGCCAGCACCGCCAGCGCGACTTCCGCCTCCGCCCCCCAAAACATCCCGGTGCTGGCCTGTCGGACGCGCAGCACCATGATCACCGCCGCCAGCCCCGCCGCCAGCCCGCTCATTGCCAGCGGCAGACCGAGCGTCAACAGCCGCTGGGAAACGGTCTCTTCGCGGCCCGAGGACGGAAGGTTCTGCCGGCCCACGCGGGTGAAGAGTGCGAGCGCCGTGATGCCGAGCACCCAGGCGATCGTCAGCACCGTCAGCACCACGCCGAACACAGAAGAATTCCACGCCTCGCTGGTGCGCGGGAAGACCCCCATTTGGCCGCTCAGGTGGCCGGCGAACCCGCGTGTGGCGACGCCCACGCCCAGCGTCAGCAGCACCGGCGAGATGCGTGTCACCGCCACCAGCACGCCATTGAGCGCCCCGATCGCCGCCCCCAGCGCGATGGCGGCGATCGGCGAGAGATCCCCGATCGCATGCGACAGCAGGCCCATCACCACCGCGCAAAGCACCGCCGTTCCGCCGATGGAAAAATCGAAGGCGCCGCGCGCCACCAGCAGTGCCGCCGGCGCCGCCAGCAGGATCGTGATGAGGGTGTCGGTGCTAAACAAGAGCTGGAGTGGATGACCCCGCAGCAGCAGCGCAGTGATCACCAGCGGGAGGAGCACCGCGATCACCAGCAGCGCCGACCACGTCCCTTCCGCCGCCAGCCGCCACCGCAGGTTCTCGTGGTACGCCGCGCCACTAGTGGCGCCGCGCAACAATCCCGCCACCACCGCCCCGGCCAGCCCAAGGGCCGCCAGCACCGCAACAAGCAGCCAGATCACCGTCATCGCACGCTCCTGTCGAACGGGCCTATCCTACTCGCGATTGCGGAGGCGCGGGAGAAACACGCCCGCTCCATAAAAAAGCCCCCGCAGCGCACGCGCCCGGGGGCCGGCTCCAATCGATAAGAGCGTTCAGGCTTTGTAATGATCCGCGTTGATCTGCACGTACTGCTTCCACTCCGCGGGCACATCGTCCTCGGTGAAGATCGCCTTCACCGGGCATTCATCGACGCACAGGCCGCAGTCGATGCAGGTGTCCGGGTCGATGTACAACTGCTTGGCGCCGGCGAAGGTGTCTTCATCCTTGCGCGGGTGAATGCAGTCGACGGGGCAGACGGTCACGCAGGTGGCGTCTTTCGTGCCGACGCAGGGCTCGGTGATCACATGGGGCATGGAAGTTCTCCTTGGGGAAGGTCATCACGTCATCTGCCCGCCGGCGTTTCCGGGACGGGCGATCGTGGGGGGCGCTTGAACAAACGAACAGCGATCAGAGGTGAGGACACTTCGCCCCGGCGCGCCGGGCGCGGGAGAACCATCGCGGGAAGATGCGGGGTCGAGGCATCATGCCGCCACCTTAGGGCATTTCCGACGCCCCCGTCAATCCCCCACATTCACAAGTGCGCTTCGCACATGCGTGCCGCGGCTGCTTTTCCGCCCCTTTTCGCGCATGGCTGGTAAATACCCCCCTTGTGCCTGGCCCGCGGCAAAGTCTACACTCCCGTGCGTCCCATCTTGTTGCACCGCATGACCCCGGGTCCCCGGCCCGGTGTGCCTGCGGATTTTGTGGAGTTGTTGTGAAGTACACCCTCTTTGCGGCGCTTGTTCTGGCGGCCGCGACCGCCCCTGCGCACGCCGCCGGCACCGTGCTCTTCGATGCCACCAAGGCCAGACCGCCGGCAACGCCGATTGGACCATTGACGCCGACACCTACAACCTCGGTCCCAATTCCTCCGGCGTCATGACCACCAGTTCCGGCGGCGACGAGGCCAACCCCGCGCGCCTCCCCACGCCCGCCGCCTCTGGCATCACCGCTTCCACGGCGGAAACTTACTGGAAAGGCGCTCTTTCCAGCTGGGGCGTCGCCCTCGTCAAATCCGGCTATGGCGTCGAAACCCTTCCCAACAGCGGCCGCATCACCTATGGAGATTCCACCAACGCCCAGGACCTTTCCCACTACAGCGTCTACGTCGTCGACGAACCCAACATCATGTACACCACTGCCGAAAAAACCGCGATCATCAACTACGTCAAGAACGGCGGCGGCCTGCTGATCATCTCCGACCACACCTCCTCCGACCGCAACAACGATGGCAACGATTCCATCGACGTGCTCAACGACCTGCTCGCCAACAACGGCGTGCAGGCCAATCCCTTCGGCATCACCTACAACGCCGACAACATCACCATGACCTCCGCCTTCATCGACACCCTCGCCACGGATCCAATCACCCACGGCGCCGCGGGCACCGTCACCGGCTTCGACTACAACGCCGGCGCCACCATGACCCTCAGCACCGCCAAAAACAGCAGCGTCAGGGCCGCCGTATGGTCGACCTCCGGCCACTCCTCCTCCTCGGTCATGGTCGCTTATGCCACCTTCGGCGCCGGTCGCGTCGTCGCCGTCGGCGATTCCTCCCCCGCGGACGATGGCACCGGCGACCCCAACGACACGCTTTTCGATGGCTGGAACACCGCTTCCGACAGCCGGCTCTTCCTGAACGCCACCGATTTCCTCGCTGCGCCTGAGCCTGCCACCGCGCTGCTCGTGCTTCCCGCCGGGCTCATCCTTATCGCGCGCCGCCGACGCTCTGCCTGAATCCCGCGGCGCAAAAACCGCCGGAAATTCGCCAACGCCCTGCCTACACTGCGCGGCGTGAGGAGGATTTCCGATGGCCCAGGGAAAGGTTACCGTCTACGCCGCCCTCGCAGGCAACGCCGCCGTCATGGTCAGCAAGTTCATCGCCGCGATCGCCTCCGGCAGCGCGTCGCTGCTCGCCGAAGCCCTGCACTCCTTCGCCGACACCAGCGATTCCGCGCTGCTGCTGTTGGGCGAACACCGCAGCAAAAAGCCCCCCGACAAACTCCACCCCTTTGGCCACGGCCGCGAACTCTACTTCTGGTCGATGGTCGTCGCGCTGATGATCTTCATGCTCGGCGGGCTGGCCAGCATCATCGAAGGCATCGCGCGCATCAAAAAGCCCGAGGAACTCAGTGATCCCAAGTGGAACTACATCGTCCTCGCCGCCGCCTTCGTTTTCGAAGGCATCACCGGCTTCATCGCGTTTCGTCAGTTCAAAAAAGACATGAAGCCCGGCGAAGGCTGGTGGGAAGCATTTAAAACCGCCAAGGACCCCACCGTGTTCATGGTGCTCTTCGAGGATTCCGCGGCGCTCACCGGCATCATCATCGCTTTCCTCGGCGTGTTTCTCTCGCACACCCTCAAGATGCCCTGGATCGACGGCGCCGCTTCGGTGGCCATCGGCGTGCTGCTGGCGTCGATCGCCATCGTCCTCTGCCGCGAAGTGCAGCTCCTGCTCATCGGCGAGCGCGTCGATGAAGACCTGCTCAAGGAGCTGCGCAAGGTGGTGCAGGAGGACCCGTCGGTGAAGGAAGTCGCCGCCGTGCACACCATGCACATGGCCCCGGAGGACATCCTCGCAATTCTCACGGTTCGCTTTCATCCCGGCAGCGCGGAACAAGTGCACGACGCCGCCCGCCGCTTGCGGGAAAACATCACCAGGCGCTGGCCGGAAATCCATCACGCCTACGTCGCCATCGCCGACGACCAGGACGCCCCCGCACCCGCCGCCAACAAGGCCGCCTGAAAACGATCAACGCCGCTCGCGCCGGCCAGGGTGATACGGCCTCACACTTCCCGCTCCACCGCCGCCGCGATCCGCCGCAGCACCGCCATCGTGTCCTTCAGCGTCTTGGGCGTGATGCTTTGCGCACCATCCGTCAGCGCATGTTCCGGATCGTCATGGGCCTCAATAATGAGCCCATCCGCCCCCGCCGCCACCGCCGCCTTGCACATGTCCGGCACCAAATGCGCATGGCCCGTCCCCTGGCTCGGATCGATCACGATCGGCAGATGCGAAATCCGGTGCACCTCCGGCACGATCGCCAGCGGCAGCGTGTTGCGGCAATAGCTCTCGAACGTCCGAATCCCGCGCTCGCACAGAATCACGTTCGGGTTGCCGCGGCTCATGATGTACTCCGCCGCCAGCAGGAACTCCTCCAGGCTCGCCGACAGCCCGCGCTTCAGCAGCACCGGCTTTTTCTGCTCGCCCACCTTCCACAGCAGGTTGTAATTCTGCATGTTGCGCGCCCCCACCTGCAGCACATCCGCGTACTTGCACACCAGCTCCACCTGGTCCACCGCCATCACTTCCGTCACCACCGCCAGCCCCGTCTTCTCCCGCGCCTCCGCCAGGATCTCCAGCCCCTTCTCGCCTAGCCCCTGAAACGCATATGGGCTCGTCCGCGGCTTGAATGCCCCGCCGCGCAACGCCGTCGCCCCCGCCTCCTTCACTTCCTGCGCACACTGCAAAAGCTGCTCCCGTGATTCCACCGAGCAGGGTCCGGCGATCACGCACACCTTCTTCCCGCCGATCGCCGCCCCCAGCGTCCCACCCAGCGACACCACCGTCCGCTCCTTCTTCACTTCCTTCGACGCCATCTTGTACGGAGCCAGCACCGGCATCACCTTCTCCACGCCCGGAACGTTCTCCAGGTTCTCCTTGTTCTTCGCGCGGTCATCCCCCACCGCCGCCACCACCGTGCGCTCCGTCCCCTTGATCACGTGCTCGGTCAATCCCAGCTCCCGGATCAGCTTGATCACATGCTCGATCTGCTTGTCACTCGCGCCCTGCTGCATCACCACAATCATCGTCGTTCCTCACAAGAGTTTCGTAGAAGCCTGTTTCCGCCGCCGCCCCCGCGGGCTTACCGGGAGCCCCGCCAAAGACACTCCGGGTTTCCAGACAGCATGTCCCGGATCTCCGTCGCCAGCCGCAGCGTCGCCGCCGCCTGCACCAGCACCCGTTCCACATCCACCATCAACCCGAACCGTTCCGCATCCATCACCGTCTCCATCGAATCAGCTACTCGGAACCATCCGTCGTCTTCGTGACCCTTCGTGGCTTCGTGTCTTCGTGTTTCCGTCCGACGTCCGTCCGTAAAACACAAAAGCCTCGTGCCGGGATTCGGCTCGAGGCTTTTTAAATCGTTGCAACACAGTCGTTTAAGCAGCGGCTCGGGCCAAATCCTCATCCACGGGGCGTAAAAAAGGCGGTCCGCCAATAACCGTTTGGCCGATACGAAGGAGACTGGAACTGTGCCGTGCTGTAGGTCATATCTTGCACCAACTATGCCGCTGAATATCGAAAAAGTCAAATCCGGAACGCCCGGTCCCGGCGCGCTGGTCCCCCAGGAAGCCTTCGCTTCCTGGCTGCTCACGCCCCCCGCCAAAGTGCCCCCGCGTCCCTCCCGCGCCGGCCTCCAAGCGGTCCTCTTCGATCTCGACGGCGTCCTCGTCGATACCGCCGCCTTCCACTATCACGCCTGGAAACAACTCGCCGACGAGCTCACCCTTCCCTTCGATGAAACCCTCAACCGCAACTTCCGCGGCGTCCCCCGCATGGCCTGCCTCGACCTGCTCCTGGGCGAGTACGCACGCTGCTTCGCCGGTGAAGAAAAGGCTGTCCTCGCCGAGCGCAAGAATGGCTATTACCTCGACCTGGTGATGACCCTGCAGCCCGCCGACGCCGCCCCCGGCGCCCGCACGCTTCTCACCGCCCTCCGCGCCGCCGGCCTTCGCACCGCCGTCGTCTCCGCCAGCAAAAACGCCCGCCTCGTCCTGGAACTCCTCCACCTCGCCGGCCAGTTCGACGCCATCATCGACGGCAACGACGTCACCCGCGGCAAGCCCGACCCCCAGGGCTTCCTCAAGGCCGCCGCCCTCCTGCGCACCCCGCCCGATCGCTGCGTCGTGATCGAAGATGGCGAGGCCGGCATCCGCGCCGCCCGCGCCGCCGACATGCCCACCGTCGGCATCGGCGCTGTCCTCGGCGCCGACCGCGCCGTCACGGGCCTCGACAAACTCTCCCTGCCCTTTCTCGACGCCGCCCTCCCCCTCGCGACCGCCGCATCCCTATAATCCACGCATGCTCCCGCGACCCCTCATCTCGCTCTGGGCCTTTCCGACCACCGCGGTCGGCCTCGCCGTCGGCACGCTCTGCCTCCCCTTCGGCGCCCGCTGGACCCGCCACTCCGGCGTCATCGAAATCCACGGTGGGGGGGTCACCTGGCTCCTCGAACACGCCACGCTGCTCCAAGGCGGCGCCCTGGCCATGACCCTCGGCGAAGTCGTCCTCGGCGTCACCCCCGCCGCCCTCGACCTCACCCGCGAACACGAGCGCGTCCACGTCCGCCAGTGCCGCCGCTGGGGCCCCTTCTTCCTCCCCGCCTATCTCGCCGCCAGCGCCATCGCCCTGGCCCAAGGCCGCCACTTCTACCGCGAAAACGCCTTCGAACGCGAAGCCTACACCATCAGCGACGCCCGCCGCCGCCCCACCGCCTGACCGCGCCCCTTTCCTCGTTACTCCCCGCCCGCCCCCTCCAGCGGATCCATCACAATCTCCTCCGGCGGAACAATCACCACCTTCCCGTCCCTCCACACCGCAATCGGGTTGCCCAACTTCTTGTTCAGCAACACCGCTTCTCTCGCCCCCGCTTCGATCGCCGCAAGCAAATCCTCTCGCGAAACACGATCCACCGCTTCATGGGTTTCCGCTGTCGTCATTGCGCATAGTCCTGCTGCAGCCGCGTTTCCGGCATCACGCGCCGAAACATCGCCATCGCCGCCGTCGTCTTCCCAGCCCCGTTCGGCCCGGCCACCATAATGACCATTTTCGAAGCGTCCGCCCATCCCAATCACTTCCCTCGCAGCCGCTTCTCCCGCAATTTCCGCTTCTGCTCCGGACTCAACTTCGACTTCTGCTGACCCGTCGCCGCCAGTTTCGGCATCTGCCCGCCAGGCGCCAGCTTCGTCAAGTCAAACTGCCCCATCGATTGCGCCATCTTCACCCGCGCCCCCATCGACAGCCCGCTCATCTTCTTGGCCATGTCCCGCGCCGCCATGAACCCCTTGATCAGATGCGCCACATCCTCCTGCCGCACGCCCGCCCCGCGCCCCACGCGCCGCCGCCGGCTCCCATCCATGTTCTCCGGATGCTCCCGCTCCTTCCGCGTCATGCTCTGGATGATCGCCTCCGTCTTGTTCAACTCCTCCTCCGGCATCTCCAGCCCCTTGAGCGCCGACCCGATCCCCGGCAGCAGCCCCATGATCTGCTTCAGCGGCCCCATCTTCCGCACGCTCTTCATCTGCTCCAGGAAATCGTCCAGCGTGAAGGTGGCCTTCGCCATCTTCTCCTGCAGCTTCGCCGCCTTCACCTCGTCGAATTCCGCTTGCGCCTTCTCCACCAGCGTGAGAATGTCGCCCATCCCCAGCATCCGCTGCGCGATACGCTCCGGATGGAACTCCTCCAGCGCATCAAGCTTCTCGCCCACCCCGATGAACTTGATCGGCTTCCCGGTGATCGTCTTCACCGACAGCGCCGCACCGCCGCGCGTGTCGGAATCGAACTTCGTCAGGATCACCCCGTCCAGCTCCAGCTGCTCGTTGAACGCCTTCGCCGAGTTCACCGCGTCCTGCCCCACCATCGCGTCCACCACCAGGAAAATCTGGTGCGGCTTCACCTGGATGTTGATCGCCTTCAGCTCCGCCATCAACGCCTGGTCGATGTGCAGCCGCCCCGCCGTGTCCAGGATCACCACGTCCCGGCCGTTCTTCTTCGCAAACTCCACCGCGTTCCGGCACACCTGCACCGGGTTCTTGTTCTCGCGCTCCGAGTACACCTGCACGCCCGTCTGCTCGCCCAGCGTGTGCAGCTGGTCGATCGCCGCAGGCCGCTGCAAGTCCGCCGCCACCAGCAGCGGATTTTTCCCCTTCCCCTTCAAATACAACGCCAGCTTTCCGCACGTCGTCGTCTTCCCGCTCCCTTGCAACCCGCACATCATCAAGATCGTGGGCGGCGGATCCACAAACAAAATCCGCGGCTGCTCCGGCTTGGGCTCCGCGCCCTCGGCAACCTCTTCCTCCTCGTCCCCACCCAGCAGCCGCACAAGCTCGTCATACACGATCTTGATCATCTGCTGCCCCGGCTCCACCGCCGCCAGCACCTCCGTCCCCACGCTCCGCTTCGTCACATCCGAAACAAACTGGTTCACCACATCAAAATGAACGTCCGCTTCCAGAAGCGCCGTCCGCACTTCCTTCATCGCGTCGCGCACATTCGATTCACTGATCTTCCCGCGCCCCGCAATGTTCCGAAACAGCGATCCAAACCGTTCCTGCAGCGATTCAAACATACAGCGTCATCCATGAAAGGAAACCAGTTGCCAGACATATATTGTAGGGCAAACCCCCGTCCAAAGCCCACCCCCTCCGCGGGGTGGGGCCACGGTGGCACTAAGATGGCCCGCCCTGCCAGCCACACCGCCGCCCTCTCTCACTCGTCATTGAAGAGGTCTTCTTCCCCTCACCCCTTCATCACCGGCAAACTCAATCCCGCCGCCTTCTCCGCCTCAATCTTCGCATACCCGCTCCCCAGCTCCCCGATCGGCGCCGGCGGAACCACCTCCACCACCTTCTCCCCCAGCTTCGCCTCCCCGCGCAAAACTTTGTCCTGAAACTTCTTCGTCTCCTCCAGAAGCTTCGTCAGAATCTGCTCCTCCGGCACATTCGCCACCTTCTCCCCCTGCACGTAAATAATCCCGCGCCGATCCCCCGCAAAGATCGCCACGTCCGCCCCCTCGCACTCCCCCGGCCCATTCACAATGCACCCCATCACCGCCACCTTGATCGGCAGCGTGATGTGCTCGTTGAGCGCTTTGTTCACATCCTGGATCAGCGTGAACAGATCCACCTGGATGCGCCCGCATGTCGGACACCCGATCAGCTCCGCCCCCTTGCGCTCCCGCAGCCCCAGGATGTACATCAGCTCCAGGCCATCCTGCACTTCATAAATCGGATCGTTCGCATACGAAATCCGCACCGTGTCGCCCACACCGCTCGCCAGCAGATGCCCCAGCGGCACCACGCTGCGAATCGTCCCCGTCTCCTTCGGCCCCGCGTGCGTCACGCCCAGGTGCAGCGGATGATCGAACCGCTTCGAAATCTCCTGGTAAGCCGCGATCACCATCAGCGGATCAATCGACTTCGCCGAAATCACGATGTCGTAAAAATTCTTCGCATAGAAGATATCGAGATATTCTTCCAGCTTCGTGATCATGATCGCCAGCATGTGCCCATGCTTGTTGTCGCTGAACACGCCGCCGAGTTCCTTCAGCCGCTTCTGCTTGTCCTTCCGCTCGACGATCGACCCCTCGTTCACCCCGATGCGAATCGGAATCCCCCGCTCCTTGCACCCGTCGATCACCTTCTCCACCTGCGCCCGGTCCTGGATGTTCCCCGGGTTCAACCGAATCTTCGACACCCCCGCCTCAATCGCCTCCATCGCCCGCTGAAAGTGAAAATGCACGTCCGCGACGATCGGCACCTTCACCTGCTTCAA